>JBGOVH010000439.1:0-3555 GCA_041478005.1 Terriglobia bacterium
CGGGTGAGCGCACACTTCCCAACCGAGCCTCTAAATTCAGAGGGGGACGATCCAAGACCAACAACCATCCCCGCTGACCCACGAATTCTTTTACAACCTCTTGAGGTATCAGATAAGCCAACGATCCCAATTTGACAAAACCAAGTCTCTTGAAGCAAGTTATTGTTTGATCGAATTGAAAGTTTCGGCTAGTGATCCCCTCAGGACGGACTGAGGTTCAACCATGTTTTTTTGGGAGAGCTATGAAAAACGACACACCGACTTCCATGCGCACGACAAATATTGATGGTGTCACTCTTTACCTGGCTCACCCAGATGAGTTGCCTATTCGCTGGGTCGGCCAGGAAGAGCTGATGAAGCAATTGATGGCAGCCTGGATGATTGTTGATCCCAAAGATGTCCCGATGAGTCCTCGCTTACTGGGAAAACCAGGGGTGGGAAAAACCACTTTGGCATATGCCGTGGCCAAGCAGATGGGGAGAGAGGTTTATATTCTTCAGGCAACGCTTGACACGCGACCCGAAGACCTCTTGGTCACGCCTGTTATTGAATCTGGCGGACATCTTCGATATGTAGCCTCTCCACTGGTGACGGCTATGGTTCGTGGCGGCATCGTTATTCTGGACGAAGGAAACCGCATGAGTGAGAAAAGCTGGGCCAGTCTGGCGCCATTGCTGGATAATCGGCGCTATGTGGAGTCTATCGTAGCTGGGATCAAGATTAAGGCACATTCTGATTTTCGTCTGGTTGCCACCATGAATGACGACGCTTCTACGTTTGAATTGCCCGAATATATTCATTCCCGTTTGCAGCCTCAAATCCTTATCGACTTTCCAGAACGCGATGAAGAGCGACAGATTCTTAAAGAAAATCTGCCCTTTGCGGATGAACAAATTCTCGATTACGTCACCGATTTTCTGCAGGCCGCTCATGAGGCCGACGAACGTTACACCGTCAGGGATGGGATCAACCTCGCGCGGTTTGCCATCAAGCTGATCTGTTCAAAGGTAAATCGTGATCAGTCTGCTTGTCTGAAGACTGCCATTTTGCAAACTCTTGGCCAGGAGGCGTTGCGCTATGCTCGGCATTGAAAAGGCCGGAGCGCTCCAGCGAGGGAGGCTTCACTACCTGCCAGTAATTGCCGGTGAGCTCGAATTTGCTGAGGAAGTTCGCAAAGCAATCCTCGTTGAAAGGCCACAAGTGGTTGCTGTGGAGCTGCCAGCAACTTTGGAATCTTCCTATTTGAGAGCCGTTCAACGCCTTCCTGAGGTTTCGGTGATCCTCTTTGACGAACCCGGTCAGGAACGATCGATCTACATACCGGTTGAGATCACGGATCCTTTTGTGGAAGCCATACGCAGTGCCCAAGAGGTTGGTGCTGATGTTTTCTTTGTCGACCCTGACATTGGAGAACGCCCCCATTTGAATGATTTGTACCCAGACAGTTATGCACTTCGAAGACTGGGATATACGAAATACGTCGAGACCTATCGCTGTTACCCACAGAAGGACTCTTTTGAGTTGCGACGCCATGCCGCTGGGATTGCTTGGAAACTGCAAAGCTGCAATCCGCTGGCCAACGTCCTGGTTGTTATTTCCTTGAACCTGCTGGACCCCACGTTGGAAGCGATGGAACACCCTCAGGCTGAACCGCTGGCGCGAGCTCGGAGAGACGGAGTTCGACTGCTGAACTTGCATCCGGAATGCCTGGCGGAGGTGCTGATCGAATACCCATTTCTACAAGCCGTATATGAAGTTCGCCGCTACGGCCGGCCGGCTGAAACAGAGAACGCTACGGATTCTCTTCTGTTTACGGTCAAAGATTTTCTGCCGTTTCAGCTGGTTTCCATACAGGACGAGGATCTCCATTGGGCTCTGGAAGCTGTCGTGCGTCGGACGGCTCGTCATGTCGGCTGGCACACTTCGGGAACTGCCGCCTCGATCACCGCATCCGCACCCGCACGAAAAGACAAATCTGAAATCCTTTCCGATCTTGCGATTTCCACTCCACCCGAGCGATTTCAGTTCATGGACCGACAGCGTTTGACATTTCGCTTGTTTGCTGAAGCAGAGAAGCGGTATGAGAAGAACACACGTGAAAAGCTCGCTCACTGGCAACGGCGACTGTTTTCCCGCTACTCTCGCAATCTTGCACTGATCGGCAAAAGCCTGGTCGCCGGGCTTTTTGATCAAACAGTTGCGGCGCGGTCTGTTGTTGACGACAACTTCGCTTGGGAGTTTTGGGAGTTGGCAGCCTCTACTCCCTTTCAGAAAGTAAGTTCTGACCTCATGACTGTGAATTTGTCCGGAGAAGAAGTATGGATTAACATGAAGCGAATCCTGTTGCGCCGGCGCCTGCCTCGTGAAAAGGCTCGGCCGCGGCCTCTTGGGCTGAAAGGTCGGAAGAAGGAAAAGGTTCCCGGGGAATGGGCTCAAGAGTTCGACGGGAAATCTATTTGCTCTTATCCTCCGGAAGATATTGTATTGGAAAACTACGGACTGTACCTGAAACAGAAAGGCAAGAGTGTGCTCTCAGAAGAGCGCTCGCGGACAGAGCCTTTCTCAACTTCATTGTTAGACGGGATCGATATACGGGAAACTCTGCGGAACTGGCATGAGGGAAGGCCCTACGTTCGAGAGTTCCAAAAGATTTCAGGCCAAGTGGGCGCCGTAGTCGTTATTTTCGATGAAGACAAAGCCGGCCACTACAGCTGGTGCATGACCTGGTTGGGGGAACACTCTCAGGAGTCGGATATGGCATTTTATTCGACTAACCCCTCTGAACAGGTGGTTGGGCCAGGCGTCTCCAGGGCTGAGTACGGCGGGTTTCTGCTCTCTTATCCTCCGCGTCGCATGATGGATGTCTGGCACGATCCAGATTATGTTTTCGCCGAATCCAAACCTGAGATTCTGCTCCTTGCTGCATTGGATTACACCTTGGAAAAATTCGTCGTCTACGTAGCTGCACACCCTCCACGCTCCTCTTTTAGGACAATTGCAGCTCGATTGGGGAGAAAAATCATTTATGTTCCTATTGGGCAACTTTCTCCAATCAGTCTCAAAAGAATCCGTGTGGTACACGTGTTGAGCGGTCATGACAAACGAGCGATTGCAAAGGATGATATTTGGTGAAGGGTTGAAGATCCCTGATCCCAGATACTGGACGGTGGTTCTAGTTGCTAGCAGCAAGCGTCTGGCTGATGCTCCAATCCTGCCTTGGCCGTTGCGCTTTCCGGAAACTGAACCAAGGCTTCACGGAAGGAAGCCGCTGCCAACTGCAAGGCGCGCTTTAAGGCGCTCTTACAACTCGTGATATCCAGTCACTCATCTATGTACCCCGAACCCTCGCACCTCGTGCAGTGGCGCCAACCCTTATTGCACTGAGGGCAGTCCTTCCATTCAGTGGGAGGTCCGCGCTTGATGTAACCACTTGGCTTGCTCGGTCTTCATTGTTTTGTTCCTCCATGTAGTTTTTGTGGTCCTTCGCCCAAGACATGCGGACCACGAAAACTGCATGGGGGAACGGAGCGGAGAGCCGATGGTGCCAGGGCAGCA
>JBGOVH010000160.1:0-6088 GCA_041478005.1 Terriglobia bacterium
GATTCGTCCTGGATTCATAAGGGCAGGGTCATATTGAAGTTCCATCACATTGATGCAATAACTCCAGCCGAAAAAATCATCGGCTATGAGGTCAAGATTCCAGAATCCCAGCTGATGGCTTTAGCTCCAGGCTCCTACTACCAGCATGATCTTGTGGGATGTCGGGTTGTGAACGGCAAAGGGCATGAGTACGGGACTGTAGAAGAAATCCAGAGCATTGGCGAAAATTATCTATTGAAGGTCACTCGAGATATCGGAGACTTCCTGATCCCGTTTGCGGAAGAGTATTTCCTTGAAATTGATTTGAAGAACAGATTTCTCGTATGTAATCTCCCCGAAGGTTTAGAAGATTTGTAGGTTCCAGTCCACTCCCGTCTCTTCCCTTGCAACCGCAATGTCACTCCTTGTCTTTGACGTCATTACTATCTTTCCTGATTTTTTTAGAGGGCCTCTTTCCTATGGGATGGTTTGCCAGGCTCTGAAAAGGAGGATAATCGATGTCAACCTCCACGATTTGCGTGAATTCGCGGTGGATCGGCACAGAACTGTGGATGACCGTCCGTTTGGCGGAGGGGAAGGGATGGTGTTAAAGCCAGAGCCGCTCTTTCGGGCTATTCGAAATCTCCAGGCCACAGGGGATGCAGACGGTAGCAGGGTCATCCTATTTACTCCGCAGGGAACGAAATTCAATCAACGACAAGCCCAACAATATACTTCGTGCAAGAGGCTAATTCTGGTATGCGGACGGTATGAGGGTGTTGATGAGCGCGTGGCTGAGACCCTAGTGGACGAAGAGATTTCAATTGGAGACTACATACTGAGCGGTGGTGAGGTTGCTGCTTGTGTTTTCTTTGATTCGATAACCCGTCTCTTGCCTGGTGTACTCAATAACAGCTCCAGCGTCGTTAATGAATCATTCTCCGAAAGAGAACTGGATTGCCATCGAGAGCCTTACGCAATTTTGGATCACCCGACCTATACCCGGCCGGAGGAGTTCGAAGGCCACAAAGTTCCAGATTTGCTCCTCTCCGGAGATCACAAAAAGGTCGATCTTTGGCGAAGGAAAAAAGCCTTAGAAAAGACTTTGAAAAATCGGCCAGACTTACTAAAATACGAAGTCTTGTCCGAGAGGGACAAGCGTATTTTAAACATGAATTTTGACTCGACGTTTTTATAATTGGAGGTGTTCACGTGAATACACTGACTGCGTTTGAAAAAGGGGAGATGAAATCGAATTTGCCCGATTTTCTTGTTGGAGACACTATAAAAGTCCACGTAAGAATCAAGGAAGGCGACAAAGAGCGAATTCAGATTTTTGAAGGGGTAGTGATTGCAAGGAAGAATGGTGATCTACGGTCCTCCTTTACCGTTAGAAAAACCTCCTTTGGCCAAGGCGTTGAGCGAATCTTTCCTCTCCATTCTCCCATTATTGAAAAAATTGAAGTGGTCAAGAAAGGAAGGATCAGAAGAGCAAAGCTCTATTACCTTCGCGCACTAAGGGGAAAGGCGGCAAAGATCAAGGACGTAAAGTCCAATTAAAAGTCTTCCCTCAAAGGCAAGCTAACCCTTTCTGTTTACTCGCCTATTTGTTGATCAGCTTTATACTCTCCTCCGCTTTTCGGATGCTTAGTTCCTCGTTCAACCAAGCCTGCGCAACCCAAGAGTTGAGCTGCGACCTTTTTTTTGAAAACCTGGTGTTAGGGGAAGGATATCGTCGAGTCGCTGGGCTCGATGAGGTGGGCAGGGGAGCATTGTTTGGACCGGTTTGTGCCGCTGCCGTCATTTTAGACCTGCATAAAGTGCCTCCTGGAATTAATGACTCCAAGAAACTAAGTCCTAAGCAAAGAGAAGTTTTGGCCGAAAATATAAAAGAAGCAGCATTGGACTATTCAATTGCTTTTGTTGATGCCAGTGTCATTGACGAAATCAACATATTACAAGCGACAATCAGAGCCATGCAACAATCGATCCGCCGATTTCGGGAGGCGCCGGACTTCTTGCTTTGCGATGCCATCGTCTTGACAGGATGCGAAATTCCTCAGAAGGCTATTGTCAAAGGAGACGCATTGTCAGTATCCATAGCAGCGGCTTCCATCCTGGCCAAGGTTGAAAGAGATAAACTAGTAGTCCAGCTCGATGCAAATTATCCGGGTTATGATCTCATCAACAACAAAGGGTATGGAACGGCCAAGCATTTGGATGCCCTCTCCAAGCTTGGGCCCACAAATCTCCACCGGATGACTTTTAAGGGAGTTCGATGTTGATAGGGTACAACCTCAAAGCTAGGTTTTCCTCAAACTATTAAATCAGGAAGAGAAGGTTTTCGGATGGCTTTAAATAAAGCCAAGGTTCTTAAGTCAGCTGAGAAGTATGTCATCCATGGAAAGATCAGCCATGCGATCTCTGAATACCAGAAACTCATCAAGGAAGATCCTACAGATCTGCCTCTCGTCAATACTCTCGGCGATTTGTACGTAAGACTCGGCAACATTCCTGAGGCTGTTAAATGTTTTACTCGACTGGCTGAAAGCTATGACAATGGCGGTTTTGTGGTTCGTGCCATCGCCATGTATAAGAAAGTCAGCAAGATTGACCCAGCCCAGGTTCAATCACTAACCCGCCTTGCGGATCTCTATTTGCGCCAGGGTTTGAACAGCGATGCTCGAGCCCACTATCTACTGGTCGCAGATAATCTCATTCGGAAAGGTGATCCCCAGAACGCCATAATCGTTCTGGAAAGAATTATTGAAATTGATCCTGAGAACCCCTCTGTCGATGCTCGCCTGGCGGAGGTCTATCATAAGACTGGCAAGAAAGATGAAGCAGTTCGTTCCTTTCATTCAGCTGGCCAGAAATCGCGCAAAAGAGGTTCTTATGATGATGCGGAGGGGTATTTCAGAAAGGCTCTGGAACTCGACCAGAACAATGTGAAGGTCTTGTTGAGTAGCGCCGAGATCTTGAGTGAGTTAGGGAAGACAGACCAAGCGCTCTCTCTTCTGAATAGCATTCCACTCCACGACTTCAAGCCGGAGGTTCTTGAGACTAGTTTCCAGATCAATCTGAAAAGTGAAAGAGTTGAAGAAGCGGAAAAGGCCGCCGCCCAGCTTCTGGAGTTGGACAACCATTACTTCAGGCTCTATTCATCACTTGCCGATTTTTTTCTGTCCAAAGGGAATGTCGACAATGCCGTCGCCCAAATCGCAAAGGTGACCGACATTGCGGTTGAACGAAACGATGGGGCAACCGTTGAATCACAACTAAAAGCGATCCATCACGAAAATCCCAGTCATACTGGAGCCATACTCGCTTTAATCAAATACTACACTCTTTCAAACAGTCATCAGTATGTTCCCGGCCTCCTGGAAAAGCTTGGAAACGTTTACATTCATCGTGATGAGCTGGCTGAGGCAGCCAGTGTCTATGTCCAGTTAGTAAAGTTGGAACCGGGCGATCCTGTGCATCGCGAGAATCTGAGACAGATTCAGGAGCGCTTGGGCCTCGGCGCTAAAGAGATCGAACTTCCTAGATTAGCACCGGACATGAGTTCCATAGCCGATAAATTCATTTCCGAACCAACGATTCAGACAATTGCTTCCGATGAAACAGCGGCAGAAGAAGAAGAAGAGAAGGGGCAAAATCAGAAACAGGAATTAATTAAAGGATTTGTGGTCGAAGGAGATCTTTTTGCAAGTTATGGTCTCTACGAAAAAGCCATAGAGCAATACCAGCGAGTGATCGCCTTAATCCCCAGTCATATCGAGATCCATGAAAAGATCAGGGACATGTACGCCAAAAGCGGCGAATTGGTCAAGGCAGCTCAGGAATGCCTTGTACTGGCCAATATTTATACGGCGCGCAACGACTCTGAAAATGCCAATAGGAATTTTACCCTGGCGTATCAATATGATCCTAGCCTCCACCAGAAGCCAATTTACAAGGAATCCATAGATCAAGATTCCATGGCCCAAAGAGTTCCGTCTGAAGTGGGTCCAACCGTTGATCCAAAACGCTTACGGGAAGTACTGCAGGAGGTGGACTTCTATCTCGATCTGGGATTTCTATCAGAAGCGAAGAATTCCATTGACCAATTCTTAAAGCTGGCGCCTGCTGATTCTGAATTTGACAAACGACTCGAGCGTTACCAAAGTCTATTAAAGGCCCAATCCGGCCAGGAATCGGAAGTTTCTGTGGATGAGGTCGCACCCACAGAACCTGTCGGAGCGTCAAATGAAATCAAAATTGAGGAATTCGAGACAACAGCAGTCCCTCTCGTGGAGAATCCAGCGAGTCCGTTGGAGGTCAGGAAAGCGGAGGGTTTTGAGACCACTTCGGTTGTGGAGAGTCCCAGTGCAAAGGTAGAATCCAGCAGTGCAGCCGAATCGGTGGAGTCTTTCGATGAAATGATGATTGACCTCGACCAGGAGTTAGAAGAATCCTCCCTGGAGAGTTCTTCGGTCCCGGTTTCAACTGAAGCGAAGCCACAAAAATCTCCCAACAGTAGACTCCAGGTTTCCGAAGAGACGTCTGGCTTGGAAGATGTCTTTCAGGAATTTAAGGAGGAGGTTGAGGACGAAAGTGAAAGTGGCGACGATTACGAAACCCATTATAATCTCGGAATCGCTTTTAAGGAAATGGGGCTGATCGAAGAATCAATTGGGGAATTTCAGAAAGCTCTCAAGAGTCATTCTCAAGACTCCGGTAGCGAAGAGGTCGTAAAGTGTTGTAATATGCTTGGGCTGTGTTTCGTTGAGAAAGGTTTGCCCCAAGTTGCGATCAAATGGTTTAACCGGGGATTAGCCACTCCCGGGCATCACGAAGAAACCTATCAGGCGTTGCGGTATGATCTTGCCTGCGCCCATGAACTTGCCGGCAACCTCAAATCTGCTCTCGAAACCTTTCTTGATGTATACGGAATCAATATCAACTACCGTGATGTCGCAGAGAAAATCGAGAACCTGAAAAATCGCACCAATGGCTAACAAAATCTTGGTCATTGTCTTCATTTTTTTTTGTTTTGAGCTGGGCTTTTTCCTCATCATTTTCCCATGGTCCCAATATTGGGAGAATAACCTGTTTCTTTCTTACCTCCCTTCCATTCGCGATTTCATGTTGAACAATTTCTTGCGAGGGGCTGTAACCGGTCTGGGAATTGTGGATATCGGCCTCGGTCTTTGGGAAGCTATGCACTTCAGGCTCACTGTTGCCCAATTGAATGGGAAGTAAGGTGTCTCTGGTTTGTTACATCACCGATCGCTGCACCTCACCACGGCCCATATTAGAGCAAATCAAGACTGCGATTGAAGCAGGCGTAGATTTCATCCAGATCCGCGAAAAAGACCTTCCCACCAGGGAGTTGCTCGAAATAGCGTCCGTCACACGCTCGATGGCGATAGGCTGCACAACCAGAATACTCATTAACGATCGCTTAGACATTGCCCTGGCGGCAAGCCTGGACGGTGTCCACTTGGGAAATCACTCCGTTGCCCCTGGGATCATTCGAAAAAGAGTCTCAAAGAAGGATTTTCTGATAGGAGTCTCCGTTCACTCTCTGGATGAAGTCCGTGAAATTCAAGATCAGGGTGTTGATTTCCTTGCCCTTGGACCCGTCTTCTATACGCCTTCAAAAGCAGCGTATGGGAGTCCGCTTGGGCTTGAATGCCTGGAGGCAGCATGTCAAGTTTCAAAGGTCCCGATATTTGCATTGGGCGGTGTAACCCGGGAGAATTTTAGAGCCTGCTTAAGGGCAGGTGCTGTGGGCGTGGCCGGCATTCGGCTTTTTCAGGATTTGCCCGAAGCCGTTGGTGAAGTCGTCAGGGAGATCAGAAGCTTTCACTTAAAAAACAGAGGGGTTCCCCCTATTCCTTCGCACCGCCACCAAGGGTGAAAAAGGCCCCCTCACGCCTGCCCCCATAGGCCCCATGGGGGAGAATCGGGGTCAGGGGTGTAAGTAAAATATCGATTCCGCTGCAAAACCCCTCAGTTCTGAAAAGTGCCGATTTCGGTGGGGATCAGAAATGTCTCCCCACCTCAAGAAAATGCGCTGCAGGGCAAATGTGCGCGAAGAGGTTTTCCACGGTTCTCGTAAAAC
>JBGOVH010000094.1:0-8002 GCA_041478005.1 Terriglobia bacterium
AAATCTACCGTCGCAGGGGACAGTCAGAGTCTGTCATTCAAGAGCTGAAAGAATTCTTGAAACTGCATCCGGATGCCCCGGAAGCAAAAGTTGTCCAGCAACAATTTGATGAAGGAGGAATTGAAAGGGCAGGCTCAATTCTGCCAAGACACTAGAGAAGAACCTTGCGGATAGGGAGCTCTGGGGCCAGAATTTTTGCAGGTGAGCATTCTAAGATTCAAAATAAATATCTCGGGTCTAGTGTGGGAGGCGTCCTCCGGACGGCGACTCCGGTTGGGGGACTAATACTCCGTATCCCTCTCAAATCCCGCGCCGGTCGCCGCTCGGAGAGCGCCTCCCACATTCTTATATAGAACTTCATAGCCAAAGCCTTATGGTTGAACGAAGACAGTTCCTTAGGAAGTCAGCACTCGGTACTGCCCTGTTCTCTTCAACTCTTATTCGCTCCTTGTCCTGCATCTCTAATGAATCAACCAAACACATGAAAACGGAAAGCGCAGAGGGTCGCCGTCGACAACTCTATGAGCTCCTGGGAGATTTGCCCGATCGAAAAAGAAATATTTCTGCAGAAAAAGTATCCGAAGAAGAGGGGCCTGGATATTTCCTCGAAAAACTCCGCCTCGACCTGAATGGGTTGGAAATCGTACCTGCTTATTTTGTGCGTCCCAAGAAAAATGGAGGCCGCCTGCCTGTCGTTCTTTACAACCACGCACATGGAGGTGACTACAAGCTCGGAAAAGATGAACTAATCAAAGGGCGCTCAGCACTGCAAATGCCTCCCTATGCTGACGTGCTTACCGGCTTGGGATATTGTGCACTCTGCATGGATACTTGGGTTTTTGGAGAACGAGCCGTGCGGTCCGAAATGGATATGTTCAAGGAAATGCTCTGGAAGGGTAAGGTTCTTTGGGGAATGATGGTTTATGACAGTTTGCGCGGAATTGACTACTTGATCTCGCGGCCAGAGGTTGATCCCAAACGCATTTCCACTCTTGGTCTTTCGATGGGTAGCACCATGGCCTGGTGGGTGGCAGCGCTGGACACTCGCGTGAAGGCTTGTGTCGACATTTGCTGTTTGACTGACTTCGATGCATTAATGACGGCAAACGGTCTAAGCGGGCACGGCATTTATTATTATGTTCCGAGGCTTCTCAAATACTTCAGTACCTCTCAAATTAACGCCCTTATCGCTCCACGTGCACATCTAAGCTTGGCAGGCGATCTGGACAAGCTCACGCCACCCGATGGCTTGGATAAAATTGACCGTGAACTGAAAAAAGCTTATGCCGAAACTGGTCATCCGGAAGCTTGGAAGCTTCTTCGATATCCTGTGGGACATCAAGAAACACCAGAGATGCGCAAGGAAATAATCTCCTTCCTGCGAAAGAATGTCTGAACCAATTACAATCCGCATCGCCTATTTCCACTTACCCTCCAATTCATCTGCCAAGGAGCCCGCATCATAAAGGTTACGGAGCACTTCGATCATGGCGGCGCTGTGGACGGCTACAGCACGGTTCTTTTCGTCACTGTAAACAAAGTTTCCGACCAGGCTTTCGATGTTGCCATCGAATATGACACCCACAAATTCACCCTCTTTATTGATCACTGGCGAGCCGGAGTTGCCACCGATGATGTCGCAAGTGCTGACAAAATTCAGCGGGGTGGCAAGATTAAGCTTGTCCTTCCCTTCCACGTAACGTTTGGGTAAGTCAAATGGCGGTTCCATGTTGAAACTGTAAGCCCGGTCAAAAAGACCATAAAGGGTTGTCCTTCGAGGCGCTAGGGTTCCATTCATCGGATAACTTTTGACAGACCCGTACGAGAGGCGAAGAGTAAAGGTCGCATCTGGATACACGGACTTCCCGTAGACTCCGAACCGAGCCTTGCCGATCTTTTCGCCAGCGGTCGTCATCACGCTCTGAACATTGTCTTCATACCATTTGCGCACCTCGCGAACGATGGGGTCAACCTTTCGAGCAAAAACAATCAGTGAATCTGTCGAAGTGGCCACTGCCGTTTCGCCGCCTTCCACCAAGGCTCTACGGACAGCGGGATCGGCAAGCTTAGTGCTAAAGATGACTTCCTTAGCCACATTCGTAGGCGCACGACCGTCGAGCGCAGCTTTGATGAAGGGATCGTCAGACCCGAGTACTTCGAGTGATCCTTGCAAAGCGTCTGCCAAAAGGGTTTCTTCCAGCTGGGGATAAACCGGGGCCGGGGAGAAAAGACGGAATCTCAAGGACTCGAGCTCCGAATCATGGAAACCATCGAGACGTTTGCCATCCGGCTTTTTCACTTCGGAGACGTACTGCACGATATCTAATGCCAGCTCTGGCATTCGCAACCGGCGTAGGGAGCGATACCAGCGCAATTTCAACATACCTATGTCTTTCTGGGTTGCCTTGTCGATCGCGTCCCAAACACTGCCGTATTCCTTTTCCCATGCGGGCCTGGCCTGTACCAGAGCACGAAACTCTTGTTCTTCCTTTTCCTTTGTGGCAAATACCTTCTGATCTAAGAGGCCCTCGCATTCTCCGGTAAAAGCTTTGATACTGTTTTCAATCGAGAAGATCTGGCCGGCTGCCTGGCGTGCCTGCTCCGAACCGAGAGCAGAATAACGCTTCAATACCCCCAAACGGCGTTTCAAGGTCTTGAGCACCAGAGGCAAGAAGTGATCGCGCCGCATTTCGATTTGGGCCACAGTTTCTAAACGGTCTGTGGAACCGGGATGACCAGAAACAAAGACCAGCTCGTTATCGGAAGCACCTCTGCTGTTCCAATTGAGGCAGTGTTGGACACGGACTGGCTTATCGCTCTCATAAACCCGAAACAGCGCGATATCCATGTCATAACGGGGATAGGTGAAGTTGTCCGGATCTCCTCCGAAAAATGCGATCTGCGCCTCAGGAGCAAATACCAAACGGATATCGGTGTACTTCTTGTAACGGTACAGCCAATATTCCCCACCCTGGTAAAGAGAAATCACGTCGGAGCGCAGGCTCGTGGCATCCAGGCTCTCTTTTTCAATTTTTGCTCGCTCGGCTTTTCTCGCCTCTAAGGCTTCCTTGTCCGTCATGTTTTTTTTGACAGCCCCTTGTACCCGCTCGGTGACGTTCTGCATGGACATCAATACATTGAGCTCAAGGTCGGGACACTTTAACTCTTCACTGGGATTGCTGGCCACGAATCCATCCTTGACGTAATCTTTCTGTGGAGAGGAAACCTTTTGCAGTTGGCCGCGTGCTACATGATGGTTGGTAAGCACCAGCCCGTTAGGGCTGACGAACGAACCCGAGCCCCCGTCGTTAAAACGAACACTGGACAGGCGCACGTGGTCAAGCCATTCCTGCGTTGCGTTGAAACCGTAACGGTCTTTAAGCTGCTTCAGGGGCGGATTGTCGAAAGTCCACATCCCTTCGTCAGCAAACAGCGGAAGCGGTAATCGTAACAACAGGTAGAGGGATATCAAGTACCGAAGATATCTGGAATTCTGTCTCACGGTTTGCCTCTCACTTAACGGAGTATGCTCGAAAAAACTCTATAACGATGGTCAAACTTATGGGGCTCAACTCTCATGTTCATCAATCACAACGCAGCATCAGGGTTGCCTAAGAAGGCGAGACACAGTTTTACTACATTTCAAGGATTAGAATCTAACCTCGATTAATTCATTTCATCCATAATTCTTGCAATCGCTTTCAAGTTTCTTGAACTCTCGAAGGCGCAACTTGCAAGATCACAATTGCCGTCAATACGCTCATTCCGCCAAGTATCTGCAAGGTGGTCAAGTGTTCTCCAAGGTAAATCCAAGCAATGGCTGCCGCCACTACTGGCTCTAGGGTTGTAATGATGCCAACCCGGCTGGCCTCGAGATGTTTCAATGCCAGGATGAAAAGAGAATAGGGGATAATCGTTCCGAAGGCCGCAACATAGAGAATCATCCAGATCTTATAGCCTTCAATTTGAGAGGGCGGCATCCAGGAGTTTGCTCCGGTTATCCCCCAAAATAAAGCAGTGAAGAGCATACTGTAAAATAGAATAGTCATATCCTGGTGCGTCTTCAAGGCCCGCTGACTCATGAGACCATAGGAAGCAAAGCAGACGCCCGAGAGGATACCCACAGCAAGGCCGAGACCCCCGAAGCGCCCATTGCCTGGAGTCTGCAGGGAGATCATGGAACAGCCTAGTAGAGCCAGAATTAGCGCCAGAACCTTTGAAAGGGTCAACGGCATTTTCAGAAAAAAGCGCTCATACATAAGAATCCACAGGGGTGCCAGATACTGTAATAGAATGGCAAAGCCCACATTCAGGAACTGAATCGCTGAATAGTAGGCGAATTGGGTAAAGGCAAGTCCGAAGACACCCATAGCGATGAAGAAAGGCAGGTCGGTTAACCCAATCTTCAAGAGTCGTTTGTCTCGAAACAAAAGAATCGTGAAGAGAATGGCCGTTCCCAAAGTAGAACGATAGAAGACCAAGCGAGAGGGAGTTAGTGTCCCAATCATCAGGACTTTTCCGAAAACTCCTGAAACTGCCCAAAGAAGAGCAGCTCCGACGGAGGCCAGCAGACCGATGCTTGTCTTGTTCAAAGACATGACTTCTACGATGAGGTGCGCAAGATAAGTTAATGATAGCAAGTTGCAACCAAAAAGGTACTCTCAGGTTTCAGTCAAGCGACCCCCTCACCCGGCCTTGTGAAGGCTATTCAAGCCTTCACCCCTCATCCCTTAGGGAGAGGGGCAGGAGGTGGGGTAGGGGTGAGGGACTTAGCCTGTTTGTAACTATTTGAATGCAGCTTGGTATGATTTCGTTATCTTGAAGCCGGAATGCCGAAAAAAAAGGAACTACCAAGCGATGCGGATGATAACATCCATTGTGTCCCACGGCAATCTGCTCGCGGCTTGCCTGCAGAATGTCATTTATGTCATCCTAGGGCGAGGTTGAAGTTCATTTTCAGCAACTGGAGAGGTTCATGGCGGATACCAAGATCATTGTCAATAATAATGGCTCAGTGAAGATAGAGGGAGAGTTTACAATTTACGATGTGGAAGGCAATGCTTTTGATTTAGCAGGCCGGAAAATCATTTCACTCTGTCGGTGTGGACATTCTGAAAACAAGCCCTTTTGCGATGGAAGCCACCGGAGAGTGGGATTCCAGTCTGAAATTAAGGCGCGAACGCTACCCCCTCCTGCCCCTAAGATCTAAAGGAATAAGATGCTGATTAACGCGATCACCAGGAGAGAAGTAATCCTATCGTTCCTTCAACAAAATTCAGTGTTTGATTAAAAACCTTGGGAACGGAGTATCCCCGGACATCCACACGTAGTCCAAGAGGACCGGCCAGGTGCGCGAACTTAAGTCCTCCTCCATAGTTCACCGTAAACTTGGTCCCAATGTCACTGAAACTGTGGATGGACTCCCCGTATGTTGTAATAAACCCGACCCCCGCCGTTGCATATGGTGTAACCCGGTCCAAAGGGATTCCCACCACAAGATTAGATTGGGTGTTAAACGCATTGCGATTTGATTCCAGAAACTTCCGGCTAAAACTAAGAGTCTGCTCGAAACCCAGCACCCTTCCCCCAAAAAATCTTACCCCCAAGACCCCTCCTGTACTGGTATCTTGAACCACATTGCCCACGGTGAGTTTTCCCGGATTTTGGATTCCCGAGTAAAAGGTTACATCTGCTGCAAAGGTAGTTTGAATCGTCACATAGCCCAGCAATACAGAAAAAAGAAGAACCTGTTTGGTTCTCATGAGTCTATCCCTCCATGTGGCATGCTGTTTATCTTTTCGGCCTTTTCTTGTAGAATCTGACGATCAAAGGTTGGAATCCCCTCGTGCTTATGGTTTCCTCCCAATTTTCTCCCTCGCCATCATTGTATGACAGATTTCCTTTCCTCAATAAAACCGGTGGTTCGACAAGCCCAAGCCTACACGCTGAAACATTTTGAAGCGCGGGTCAAGATAAACCAAAACGAAAATCCCTTTGATATGCCCGAGGCAATCAAAGCCGCCGTCGAAAAAGTAATAGTTCAAAAGCCCTGGGCGCGTTACCCACCTTTCATGCCTGTCGAACTGGCCTGCAAGTTAGCGAAGTTTGCCGGCTGGCAAAGTGAAGGTATTCTGGTAGGGAATGGGTCTAACGAACTGATTGAAGCAGTTTTGATGGTTTCAGTGGAGAAAGGGAAGCGGGTGGTCATTCCGCAACCTACCTTTACGCTGTACAAGCTCTTGGCCACCATCCTCGGAGGGGGAATGGAAGAGGTCTATTTGAAACCTAATTTGAGCTTTGATGTGCCAAAGCTAATTGATGCAGCCCGCCGTGCGGACGTAACAATTCTTTGTTCCCCCAATAATCCCACGGGAGGAATCTTATCCCTTCCAGAGTTGCGGGAGATTCTAAATAAGGCCCATGGGCTGGTGCTGGTGGACGAAGCGTATCATGAGTTTAGCCGCCAATCGGTGGTCCCTCTGCTTCGCGAATTTGAAAACTTGATCGTGTTGCGAACCTTTTCGAAAGCCATGGCAATGGCTGGTCTGAGGGTCGGCTACCTTTTAGGACATCCCCGGCTAGTGGAAGAAATTTCCAAAGGGAAACTTCCTTACAATCTTAATATTTTTTCCATGGCTGCGGCAGAAGCTGCCATTGAGCATTTTGATTTGCTTAGGCCACAGATTGATCTAATTATTCAAGAGCGCGAAAGGGTTTACGGTGAGCTAAGCAAGATCCCGGGCATCAAGCCCTACCCCTCGCAAGGCAACTTCATAGTCCTCGAGACAGAAGCCTCTCCTGCCGCTGTTTTTAATGGATTGCAAGCTGACGGGGTTCTCGTCCGGGATGTCAGTCGTTACCCCATGTTGGAAAAATTTCTGCGCGCCAGCATAGGTTCCCCCAGGGAGAATGACCAATTTCTCTATTCACTACGCAAATTCATGGAGAGCAGAGCGGAACCTAAGCATATTCTGAGCTAGGGATAGTCATCGAGTGACAAGCTTCCAGGTTTGTAGGGCCGCAGGCTCTCTAAGCCTGTCCATACCACTTCAACGGAGGAAGACCTTGAGCAAGAAAAGAATGGCTGAGATTTTCCGAAAGACCAAAGAAACTGAAATCTCCGTACAGCTAACACTGGATGGAAAAGGCGACTCCAAGATTTCAACGGGCATTCATTTCTTTGATCACATGTTAATTCTTTTTTCAAAGCACGGCCTTCTCGATCTAGAGATTCAATGTGCTGGTGATATCGAAGTGGATGGGCATCACACCGTCGAGGATGTGGGCATTGCACTTGGAGAAGCATTGAATAAGGCTTTGGGTAAGAAAGAGGGGATTTCACGTTATGGGGTGGCCTATGTGCCGATGGACGAAACCTTGTGCCGGACAGTAGTGGATTTCTCCGGCCGTCCCTACCTCGTGTGTCGTGCTTCATTTCCTTCACAAAAGGTGGGTGAAATGAGTACCGAATTGATTGAAGAATTCTTCCGCGCCTTGGTGGTGCAATCTCGAGCCAATCTGCACATCGAAGTGCTATACGGGAAGAACTCTCATCACATTGCCGAGGCCATGTTTAAGTCTGCTGCAAAAGCCATCTGCATGGCTGTCGCCCGGGATCCACGAGTGGTTGGTATCCCTTCGACTAAAGGGATTTTATAACCTATCATGATCACCATAATCGATTACGCCATCAACAATCTGCGCAGCGTTGAAAAAGCTTTCATGAGTATGGGAATCCCCGTGGAAGTTTCAGACAATCCTAACAAGATTCGAAACGCTGAAAAATTAGTTCTGCCGGGCGTCGGAGCATTTAGAGATGCCATGACTAATCTGAACGCTCGGGACCTGCAGGGGGTCATTCGAGAGAGAGTAAACGCTGGAACACCGTTGCTGGGACTTTGCCTGGGGTTACAGCTACTCTTCAGCGAGAGTGAGGAATTTGGACGGACCTTGGGCTTTGATTTTATCCCCGGTAGTGTAAGGCGGTTGCCTTCTGATGTGA
>JBGOVH010000292.1:0-4603 GCA_041478005.1 Terriglobia bacterium
ACATGAACTCACCTTTCTCTGTAGCGCCTCAAAAGCTGTGAAAAAATTGAACGTTGGCTTCTCCCCGTAACAAGCGCGCTCGGAGCGCCCGCTCCACCCAGGTGGAACAAGCGCTCCGCGCGCGTTTTCGGCTGTGGATTGGAAACCGGCTTGGGTCAGCGTTGCCCCGATTCAATTCTTTCACAGCTTCTCAATTTCAGGGGGAATCTTTGGTAGCCACGACAAACGCGCGGGTTGCGTTTGTCGTGGACAGGAGTGCCTGCGAGGGAAAGTCCACGATAGACGCAGAATGCGCGTCAATCGTGGCTACCCATGACAAGTCGATTCCCTCCGTAACTGAGGCATTACTTTTCTCTATCATTCCTCTCTGACAGGGAGAAACGTGATCATTCGACAAAAAGCTCATCGACATGCGAAAGCAACCAACGGGCACGGCGCTGCATGACAAGGTTTACCAGCCGCCATTCCGTCTTTGCGTTAACGTCAATCGCCAGAGCTCGATTGAGGAGCGACTGAAACTCGGCTCTGTCTTGCTTGGCAATGGAGACCGTCTCAGCCAGTGAGACGAGAGGCGAAGCCATGAGACCCGACGATAGATCCATGGCGCGCTGAAAGTGCCGACGGGAACGTTCTGCTGGATCACCCTTCCCTCCGGGCCGGCCTGATTCATATGCAATCAGAAAACTATGAATCACCCCATGATCGTAGTCTTCGTTGAGCTGGAGCGCCCTATCAATCAGCGCTTCCACAATGGGCAAATCAGCAACTAATTCAGGATCATCCTTGGAGATAGAAATAGCCGCTCCCCAGGAGGCTGCCGTCCAATAAAGAAGCGGGACATCGGCGGCAACAGTTTGGCTTACCACCCCTTTTGCGTTTTCGCGCAGGGCTTTCTTAACCTCCTTGATTCGCATCTCCAGGCCGCGCAAACCGTAGTCGCGCGCGCGCAAGTAGAGGCGGCGCGCCCTGCTTCGCAATGCAGCAGCTGCCGCCAAGTCGCGCCCTTCCAATTGATCAGCATCCTGTTGAATATAGGCATAGGCATACTGGGTAAAGCCGCTACAGGCCGCAAGCAACAACCCATGATGGCGAGGACTCTCCGCCAGCAAGCTCTCAACCAGCTTGAGACTGAACGGGAGCGCGCCACGAATCAGCTCGGGATCGTCATCGGAGGCAAATGTTGTTCCGCTCCCGGCCAGAGCATCACCCAGCTTATTGATCGCATACTTCTTGACAGAACATCCCCCGATAGAAACAGCCACAAGGACGCTCAAAAAAAATGCGATTAAGAGATTCAATCTCGATCCGCACACAATCTTCGGCACAATTAAAGATAAAAAATCACTCACGGTCCAAGGCAAAAGTAGACGCAAGATGATTCTCACTCGAAGCCTGCAAAAGGAGCCGCTAGAAGAAGCATTTGCCATGGCCGCCCAGTGGCCATTTGTCCCTTTCCATTGAACGCATTCTCTTGTGTCTTGTCAAACGCCATAGGTGGTACCACAACTTTTACCACTCTGTAAAGGAAGGGTTGACAGGCAATTTGAAATCATCATAATCAATTCATGCGGAGGAACCGCCATGAAAATGAGAATTAGGCAAGTCATCGTCTTGGGGTTATTGATGGGTATCTGGATCAGTGGATATCTGGCATTGGGCCAAGGAATTAATGTCTCACGCGGCCACCGGTCTGATTTCAAATTTCAGACGTCGCCTGCAAACCGTTTTGCTCTTTCCCCCAGCAGTCCATTTGCTCTCGGTCAATCCTCGTTTTTTCGGGAGGGTCGGCCTGATTCAAAAGGGAGCTTTAAACTAGGGTCTTCCTTTCGTCCCCACTCCTTTATATTTGGCAATCTCTCTCTGAATGAAGAGCACAGGTTTGGTCCTTCTTTGACTTTTGGAACCTACCCTCTCTTTTATGGGGGTTATGGGCTCTACGGTTCCCCAACAGACTCGCAGAACAATGGTGTTAATTCCTTTCTTGAGCAATGGCGGAATCAGAATCCTTTCACGGATCGGAAAGGCTCCGGCTTTGCGGGTTCATTGTTACTTTCTGAAGGAATGCAAGAGGAAGAAGTGATCAAAGTGATGGGGTCTCCCATTGATCGAACCTCTTCAGGTGACTCCCAGGTCTGGAAATACTCCGGCTTCTCACTCTACTTTCAAGATGGGAAGCTGAAGGAACTGCGCTGAAGTATGGCTCGAAAAACTTCGCGGGGACGATCTTATTTCTTGAGGAGTCAGAAAACTACCCTGCAAAGTGCACACTCGATGTACGGAAAGACCCATAATCTATCGTTGGAGATCTAACTATGAAGAGAATCATTTTCCCAATTGTTTTAGTTGTTCTTTGCGCCAACATGGCCCTGGCCGCATCACAAAAGAAGAGGGTGGCTGTAATTGATTTCGAATTCGGCGCAGTTCAAAACTGGTGGGGCGGAAATTGGGATATTGGCAAAGGCATTTCTGATTTGATCGTCGACAAACTTGTCAACGACGGGACTTATAGCGTGATTGAGCGAAAGAAACTGGATGTCGTGCTGGCAGAGCAGAATTTCTCTAACAGTGATCGAGCCGATGCAAGTAGCGCCTCCAAAATTGGAAAGGTTCTGGGAGTGAATGTGATTATCGTCGGCAGCATTACCCAGTTCGGAACAGAGAACAAAAACTTCAATGTTGGGGGCCTGGCCGGCAGGCTGGGAGGATTTGGAGCTGGGAGGGTCGGAACTCAAAAGGGAAAGGCTAACGTATCGATTACGGCTCGCGCCATCGATGTAAGCACAGGTGAGATTCTGACCTCAACCACAGGCAAGGGGGAATCCAAGCGCGGTGGCCTTCTTCTAGGAGGACTGGGTGCTGGAGGCGGCGGTATCGGAGGCGGCGAAGTTCAAATGGGCAGCAGTGGATTTCGCGAGACCATCCTTGGAGAAGCGACCTATGCTGCCGTTGAACAAGTGACCCGAGAACTAGTTAGCTCCAGCAGCAAGATTCCTACAACCACAGTTGAGGTTCGCGGAATGGTAGCTGACGTCTCAGGATCAAACGTGATCCTGAATGTTGGAGCGTCGCATGGATTGCAAGTCGGGAATACATTGAAAATTCTGCGCGTGGGGCGGGTGGTCAAGGATCCAGCAACGGGAAAGGTTATCAAGGAAATCACGGAAGAAGTTGGCCAGATCAGGATTAACGAGGTCGAGGCCGCATCTTCAAGCGGTCAAATTGTCTCTGGGTCAGGAGTCAAGGTTGGTGACCTGGTCAGAAACCAGTGAGCAACGCCTTAGCTGCCATTGACATTGGTACCAACTCTTTTCATCTGGTAGTGGCTAAAGTCAAAGACGCAACTCGATTTGAGATTATCACTCAGGAAAAAGAAGTGGTCCGGTTGGGTTCCGGCTCTAAAGACATGAAGTATCTCAGCAATGATGCCGTGGATCGAGGGATCCAAGCGCTCAACCGGTTCAGGCAGATTTCCGAGATTTCACAAGCCGAAATTAAAGCGGTAGCCACTAGTGCGGTTCGAGAGGCTCTGAATAGGGACACATTTCTTCAGCGGGCCAAATCTGAGGCTGGGATTGAAGTAGAGGTGATTTCCGGATTTGAAGAGGCCCGCCTCATCTATTTGGGGGTGATGCAAACCCTTCCGATCTTCGAAAAAAAGATTTTCCTTATTGACATTGGCGGCGGCAGCACAGAATTCTTAATCGGAAAAGCCGGAGAAGTCATTGAGGCCAACAGCTTGAAGCTGGGCTCGATTCGGATGACGGATCGCTTCTTTAAAGAGGATCCGCTTGATCCCAAGAGTGTGAACAAATGCCGGGAGTATATCAAGGCCTTCATCTATCCGATGGCACGCCAGCTTCGCAAGCGTGGATTTGAAATGGCTGTGGGCAGCTCCGGAACCGTTCTCAACATCGCCCAGATGATTCAGATCCTCAGAAAGCAAGAGCCCACTCGTTATTTGAGCAATCTTGTTTTTACCCGGTCCGAGTTGGCAGAAGTGGTTAAGATGCTGACGAAGGCTGACACTCTCAAGAAACGTCAAAAAATCGAAGGACTGGATCCCAAGAGGGCGGACATTATTCTGGGCGGAGCAATCATTTTGGAACAAGCCTTCGAGGAAATGCGGATTGAAGAGATGACGGTTTCTGGTTTTGCTCTGCGGGAAGGAGTGATTCTCGACGCCCTGCAAAAGTCACGCGGCGCCAATCTGCGCCAGTTAACAGACATTCGCTACAAAGGCGTCCTCCATCTGGCTGAGAGCTGCCACTACGAAAAAGACCATGCCGACCAAGTCACCAAGCTGGCTCTCCAGCTTTTTGACCAGCTGAGGGACAAACACAAATTGGAGGATATCAATGGTGAGTACCTCCAGGCGGCCGGCATCTTGCATAACGTGGGATTCTTTGTCTCTCACGCTCAGCACCATCGCCATTCCTACTACATCATTCGCAATTCTGAGTATTTAACCGGGTTTACCAACCGCGAGATCGAGCTCATTGCGCAAGTGGCCCGCTACCATCGAAAAAGCGCTCCCAAGGCCAAACACGAGGAATTTGCCCGTCTCAACCCGGAGGATCAAATGATCGTGAAGAAGCTCGCCAGC
>JBGOVH010000374.1:0-4010 GCA_041478005.1 Terriglobia bacterium
GCATTCTCTATCCGAACCGACGTTGCCCTCACCCCTTGCCCTCTCCCCAGGGGAGAGGGTGGCCACAGGCCGGGTGAGGGGTCAGTCTCGATGAGCACAATGCAAAGTTCTGATTTGCCGTGACAATTAATCATTTAATGACAAATTCTTTAAATCAATGGGGAAAGAAGTCTCTCTCGAAGTAAACGAATTAGTACAAGTTAGCTTTCCGGACGACACAGCCGCCCGTACGTTTTCCAGCCGCATCGAAGACGTCAAGGAAAATGATTTGTATCTTTCCTGGCCAACAGATGGCGGAAGCCGTGTCCCCTTGCATGGCGGAGAGAGTTTGCAGCTCTCGTTCACACGGGAAGATGCAATTTACGGATTGGAAGTGAGTGTTAAGAAAACCTTAACGCAGCCCTTTCCCATGGTAGTAGTCCAGCTGAGTACTCCGATCCAGAGAACTCAAAGGAGGGAGAATGTCAGGGTGAGAGCTCTGCTGCCAGTAGAATTAATAGGTGAAATTGAGCAGACAAACCCGGATGGAGACCCTCAGATCATTCGGATCAAAACCAATACTCTCGATATCAGTGGAGGCGGCTTTGCGATTCGCCACAAGGATCCCATTCCTATGGGCGCAATTTTCGAGACCAAATTGAGTTTGCCCGGCAGTTCAGAGCCTTTAAAGGTTACAGCCAAAGTCGTCCGCTGTGGGGCTCAGCTGGATATTCAGAAGAATCGGGTTCACCAGTTGGGGATGATGTTTGTTTCCATCTCTGAAAGTTTGCGATCGCGCATTGTCCGGTACGTGTTCGGCGTTCAAAACACGGCGTTTCGACAATAGCAATAAGGGCACCGTCCAATCCTGCCAATACAGTCCTTGTCCCATTCGTCTCAAATCCATTACCATTAAGAGGTCTGTTTCTAGTCTGTCCCCTCTTTTCCAACGGGATGAAGGTGCAATTATTTTTTGTCGCCAAATTCTTTGTTCCCGGTAGAGCCGCCGGAAGTCCTAAGTGCTCTGATTCATAAATGCGGTCACGTATTTTTGACGAGTGGAACGCGTGCTCCCGCGCGTTCCAGCGTGCGACGGAGCCCCCGCTCCACCGCCGCCCGTTGCAGCTCGAAGAAGCGTTACTGTATTTATGAGACGGAGTACTGAGCAATAATCCGAAAGAAATTTGTCATGCAATCTTACCAGCAGCCTTTTCGCGTAACCCAGTTTACTCCCAAAGGCGATCAAGTACAGGCCATCGAGCAGCTCGTCAAGGCTCTTAGAGATGGCGAGAAACACCAGGTGCTGCTAGGCGTGACCGGGTCGGGAAAGACCTATACGATGGCGAAAGTTATCGAGGCGATGAACCGGCCCACACTGGTACTGGCGCATAACAAAACCCTGGCGGCCCAGCTCTGTCAGGAGTTTCGCAGTTTCTTTCCTCAGAATGCGGTGGAGTACTTTGTCAGTTACTATGATTATTACCAGCCCGAAGCTTATATTGCTGCCACGGACACTTACATTGAGAAAGAATCGACCATCAATGATGAAATCGACAAGATGCGGATGTCAGCAACCCGCACCCTTTTCGAGCGTCGGGACTGCGTAATTGTGGCCAGTGTCAGCTGCATTTATGGCATCGGTTCTCCTGAAGCCTATTATGGAATGCTGCTCTTTTTGGACAAAGGCCAAAGGATCAAACGGGAAGAAATCATCAAAAAGCTGGTTGAGATCCAATATGAGCGTGACGACAGCGAGTTTCGGCGTGGAACATTTCGCGTGCGTGGTGACTGCGTTGAAGTGTTTCCGGCTTACGATGATTTTGCCTATCGCATAGAGCTTTTTGGCGATGAGATTGACACCCTATCGCAGATTGATCCCCTCTACGGTGAAGTCAAGTACCAATATGAACGCCTGCCCATTTATCCCAAGTCCCACTATGTCATGCCGCGCAGTACGTTGCTCAAAGCTATCCAAACCATCAAACAGGAGCTGGAATGGTGGCGCCCGCAGCTTGAAGCTCAGGGAAAGCTGCTGGAGGCCCAGCGACTCCATCAGCGCACGATGTTTGATATTGAAATGATGAAGGAGATCGGTTTCTGCCACGGGATTGAAAACTACTCCCGCCATCTCTCTGGAAGGTTGCCGGGGGAGCCTCCGCCCACTTTACTTGACTACTTGCCACAAGATCATCTCTTCTTGATAGACGAAAGCCACCAATCCATCCCTCAGGTCCGCGGCATGTATTCAGGAGATCGATCCCGCAAGGAGAATTTGGTCAATTATGGATTCCGGCTGCCTTCGGCGTTGGATAATCGTCCGCTAAAATTCGAAGAATTTGAAAAGCGGCTGAATCAAGTCATCTATGTATCCGCAACTCCGGGTCCTTACGAACTAACGAGGACCAGTGGAGTTGTCGTCGAGCAGATTATTCGCCCAACAGGACTGGTGGATCCCGAAGTCGAGGTTCGACCCGTCAAGGGGCAGATCGACGACTTATTGCACGAAATCCGTCTCCGCGAAGCCCGAAATGAACGGGTCCTGGTCACTACCCTGACCAAGCGCATGTCGGAGGACTTGTCTGAATATTACCGAGAAGTTGGAGTGAGGTGCCGTTACATGCATTCCGAGATTGAGACTCTCGAACGTATTAAAATCATTCGCGATTTACGCCGAGGCGAGTTTGATGTCTTGATTGGCATTAACTTGCTGCGTGAAGGTCTGGATCTTCCGGAAGTCTCCCTGGTAGCCATTCTCGATGCAGACAAGGAGGGATTCCTGAGATCCAGAGACTCCCTGATCCAAACGATGGGACGAGCGGCACGAAACGTAAATGGGCGCGCCATCCTCTATGCAGATGTGATGACCGAGTCCATGCGCAAAGCCATCAACGAGACCAATCGTCGTCGCGAACGCCAGGCTCGCTATAACCAAGAAAGCGGCATCACACCAGAGACGATTGTCAAACCCATCGACATGAGCCTGGTGGCCATGACCGAAGCAGACTATGTGGAGCTTGCACCCGCAGATGAAGAGATTGAACCTCAAACTCCTGCTGAACTTGAAACCTACATTCTCAAACTTCAACGAGAAATGCGGGAAGCGGCCAAGAATTTCGAATTTGAAAAGGCAGCTCGTCTTAGAGATAAAGTGAAGGCGTTAAAAGAAAGGGAGATGAAAACTCTCTAAGTTTGTTGCGGCATTTGTGATCTGAACTATAATAGTTACTAGAGCTCAATTCTTTGACTGCAATTTCTTCTCGTCCGCCATTTTGAGATCCGTTCCGCTTGCAGTCTGCTCGCCCAGGAGCAAGACGCTTCTCTTGAAAAAGGGGCCTTATGAAAAGAGTATTGTGGGTCACAATTCTTCTTCTTTTCGCTGTCCTTCCTTTGACAGCTGGCAAGGAAACTGAAGTTAGCCTGTCCCCAGAGAAGCTCCAAGAGATAAACCAGATCATCAGGCGCGCAGATTCGATGTTTGCGAGGAAATTTTATGAAGATTCGATCTTGGAGTATCAGAAAGCGCTCGCCATCAGCCCGAAGGATCATGTTATTCACAATAAACTGGGGATCGCTTATCATCAATTGCAAAGTCTGTCACTGGCCAAAAAGGAATATGAACTAGCTAAGAAAATAAACCCAAAGTATCACGAAGCCTGGAACAATCTGGGGACGGTCCATTACAGTCTTAAGAACTACAAGAAGGCGATTAAGTATTATAAGAAATCTATAGAGCTGCGCCCGGATTCAGCTACCTCCTACCACAACATGGGAGCGGCCTATTTTGCGTTGAAAAAATACGAGGAAGGATTCGAAGCATACCAGGAAGCCTTTCGGCTCGATCCCACCATATTGGAACGCATCTCCAATTCGGGAACGATTATACGGACCACCGAGGTCAACCAGGGAATACAAAATTTCTACTTGGCAAAGATCTATATCACGAACGGTCAGCCCGAAAAGGCTCTGACTTATCTTCTTAAGGCTCTGGAAAATGGCTTCAATGATTACGACAAGATCACCAAGGATCCCGC
>JBGOVH010000488.1:0-3261 GCA_041478005.1 Terriglobia bacterium
AACTGTTAACTCGTTCATTTTCCCCATTGCACACCTCGTCGAAAAAAAATTGTTCCTCAGTCTCTCCCTGAAATGAAATAACGGAAAGGATTGTAATGCAAATCCATTACACGATTAAACATCTTTGTTTGAGTTGGCGACTTTAACTCACCAAACATTTCACGGCCCACCGCAATTCAACGGCCCCGCTGCTGCACCCATTGTTCCAGAATATAATTTAGCTTTTCGGCATCTGCCTCGTCGGCCTCTTCGAGGTCGAGAGAGGCAGTCAGTCTCGCCAGTTCGCGCAAGCTCGGATTTTTGCGAACCTTCCCGCTGGCTTCCTCGAAGATCAGGCCGTTTTCAAGGTTGGAAAGGTCTGCCCTGATGGGACCATGCCAATGGGCTGAATCTCGTTCCAAGTCTGTAAAAAGCAAGGGGGCGGTTGCCGTCATCAGATTATTGGAAGGCAGACCAAGCAGAGCTTCAATGGTTCGGACAGCACTGGCAGTCGTTAAGAATCTGGAGTCGATGAATGGTTTCTGCTGTGACCCTTTATTGTACTTGCTAATGAACAGGGCAATGCTGCGGTGGGAATCCACATGGTCACAGCCTGCTTGGGCGTCGTCTTCCAGAACAACAATGGCAGTATTGTTCCAGTAATAAGCATTGCTGGAAATGGCTTCTACAAGCCACCCCAGGGCCAAATCATTATCGGCTACGCTGGCATCAGGCGTGGGGCCGCCTGGGGCGACCCCACGAGTGTGATCATTACCGAATCGAACAATGCTCAGAGCCGGCATCGAGTCTTCGCCAGTCTGTTGTTGGATTTGGGCAATCCGATCAAAGTCGTGCTTCCAAACCACAAAGCGGAGAACATCGGGAAAGAGAAGTTCAAAATCCGGGAATAAAGGTTGAAAAACTCCTTCAAAAAGCGTTTTTGTTGGAATGGTTCCCCCACTCACTTTTCCACTTGCATTCAGTTCCGCAAAAATTGGAATCTCCCACGGAAATGCGCTGCGTTCTCCGATGCGGGGATGAACCAGGTAGGAGGGAAGACGTTCACCTTTTTTCAGTCGCTTGAGCGGGTCGGGCGGATTGGCGCAATACTCGCCATAGATTCCGATCTTTTTGCCCGCGGAGGCCACTTTGTCCCAGAGGTAACCTCCCTGCGGTGAGTCCACGTCGGATTGGTTATAAAGAATGGGCAGAGAATCATTGTTCCTGCCTTCGGAGTCATAAGTGAAATTGTCGGTCGAATAGTGGATTTGCCACTGTTGTTCGTTCCAGCCACTATTGATGCCTGCAGTGCTCCAAGTGTGGCCGTTGAAGCTGACTTCGGCGCTTACGAAGAAATTATCCAGGATGCCAAATTCGCGGGCCAATTTGTGTTGATTGGGTGTGAAGGACTCCCCGAAATACAGGCAGGTCGGGTCTGCATTGCTATTCTTCAGGTCGCCAAACACCTGGTCATAACTCCGGTTTTCCTTGATAACATAAATCACGTGGCGGATGGGATTGAATTCTAAGCCCCTTTGAGTCCCTGGCAGTGACGCTTCATCGATTCGATTGTTGCGTTTCACTGCTTGTGTGTAAGATTCCAGCCCGGATTGAATTTCGCTCAACTCGATCTGGTGCAACGATCCCTTGATTAAAGTAGGACCATACGGCCCCGGATCTTGTCCCGGCGGGAAAGGAATATTTGGCCTGTTAGGTCCTGTCCCTTTCCCTTTTCCGCTCGTAAGATAGAGTGTTTTCCCATCTTTGCTCACTTCAGCAGTATGAGGATACCAAAGGGTCGGTAGATAACCTCTAATCTTGTGTTCGAGGGTGAGTGGAGTGCTCCCGTTCACCTCGACGACCGCGACAGCATTGAGCAGACCGGCAGAAACAAAAAGCCATTTGCCGTCAGGGGTGAAGGTTAGATGATTTGGGCCGGCTCCCCACAGATTCATCTTCTGCATCTCCACAGGCCGGACATCGAACTGGCTAATCACAGTGCGATAGCGGGAGGATGCAGGATCGTTGTCGAAAACGACGACCCCATCGCTGTTTTCTATGGCAACGTAAATGGCTTTGCCTGCAGGATGAACAGCCAGGTGGCAGGGATGCGTGCTGGGCAAAGACGGTCCTGACTGCGGCTGACCTACAGGGAGCAATGTCACCTTCCCAGAATCTAAATCCACAATAGCAACGGCCGATCCGTTATAGAGACTCACGTAAAGCGTCTTATGATCCGGGGGAACCGCAGTGGCATAGGGATATTCCGATGGCAACGCAGGGTGATCTCGATTGATGTGGAGATCAAAAACGCGCTTCACCTTCCGGGTCTTTGTGCTCAACTCCACGGCCGCATCGCTTAAGGTCAAAGCAGCATAAATCAAATCCTCTCCCGGATTCTCCGGATCCGGCCGAACACAAAGGCCCGAAGGTGTGGGAGCCGGCTTGTTGAGTTTGAGGTCCTTTGGAAATGGCACATCTGAGGGGGTGATCTGGATTGCACCCTCTGAATCGAGTCCCCGCTCACGAACCTTGTAGATCCGAATGCCGTTTTGCGTGCGGTCGCCCAGCTTCTCATCTTTCTTGGTCGAAGCAATAGACACGTAGAGCCTTTCACCGTCCGAGCTAAAGGCTATTCCATAAAAAATCGTGGTGATATTGGGAGGTCCATTAAAGTACAAACCCGTGCCAGGTTCTGTGTAGTCAGCCAGTTGTCCATTGGCCCGGTCATAAATGGCGACCGACTTACGGAAACCTGAAGCCGAATGACCGTAGCCATTATTCAGGAATGCCAGATATCGTCCATCTGGACTGATTGATGAGTTAATAGGAAACGCATTCAGGTCGGAGAGGAAGGTTCCTGCTGGCGGCTCGAAAAGAGTCTTGCCCGAAGGCAGATTCACCGGGTTCCATTGATTTTGCAGGTCAGATGAGAATTTGGAAGCCAGGACCAGAAAGAAGCAAAATATAAAAAGCCTTGTTGATCTTAAAAACACTGTCATCTCGAAAGCCTCCTCCGGCGTGATTGTGGCATTCTCTTCTTAAGATTAATTCTTTTCCATAGAAAAAATTAACAGCTTTTTATGAATTACATTCAGGGAGGGAATCTGTATGGTGATGCATTCGATGCGGAAATGGAGAGTCTTCATGATCTCGATTATCTTGTCGGGATCGATGTTTTGCTCTGACGGACTAGGTCAAGCTGCTGATCGCTGTTGGGACAACCCTGGCATGGAAACCGCCTTACAACCCAAAGGGTTGCCAGCCATTAGCCGGGGGTTG
>JBGOVH010000591.1:0-2665 GCA_041478005.1 Terriglobia bacterium
AACCTCTTCCTTTTGTGTCTCATCCAGTTCGGCTTGGGATGCTACGATTGTTTCAGAAACACCATTGGGGAAAATCAGTCTCTCATAGGAGAGGTTCATTTCAGCGCGGCCCTTGACCCGTCCTGCATTTTTGACTTCAGCCACGCGGCCATCGAGAATGGTTCCTGCAGGAATCACCTCGTTCCCACCGACAACCATGGCCTCAACCACATTGGCTGTAAACCGATCTCCTTGTCGATTCGTTCTTGAGTTAAGAGTAGTCTCCAACCTGGATTGGATCCTAGTCCCATCAGGAATGGTGTAGGATTGAGTCGCCTGGGCTATGACAGAGGACTCCCATCCTAAGAGGCTAATCGCGAAAAGCAAAATTAAACGGTTCCTTCTCATGGTTTCCCTCCTTGAGTTTAAGAATCGCATCGATAAGTCAATAGAACAACACTTTTCAGAGAGATGAGAGTATGAATTTATCGGTTGTCTGTTGGATGAAGAAAGAAGGGGAGGTAAACCTCCCCCCCTGAAGTCGAACCTGCTCCAATTCCTAAGGAATCGTAGCTGCCAGATAGAGAGTTCCGATATCTCCAGTCTGCCTGTCCATTCGCTTAATGAGAAAGACCACATCCATATCGGATTTTAGTTTAGCCGTGATGTTTTTCAAATCCTCAGGGCTACGGACAATCGTCTTATTAACTTGAAGGATTACATCTCTCGGCTTTAGACCCGCCTCATCCCCCACCCCGCCGGCTTGGACGTTTGTCACAATGACACCCTCATCCACCTTCACTTCAAAATCGTGTGCCTGCTGGGGAGTCAGGGTCTGAACAGTCAGACCTAATTTGGTTCGGCCCGATTCGTTGGGTTCGGACGTGTCTTCATTGCTTTCACCAGGTTCCCTGGGAATAATCTTAGCCCGATCGTCGATGGTCAGTTGAGTCGTCATTTCCTTTCCATCGCGTAGATACTTAATAGTAACACTCTTTCCTGGAGGAAGTTCGGCCACTACGGAGCTCAACTCAAAACTATCATTTAGCTTCCTGCCGTCGATCTCCCGGACCACATCCCCCTGCTTCAAGCCTGCCTTGGCGGCAGGGCCGTCTGGGGGGGTGACCTTGCTGATTAGTACACCTTTGCCGTCGGTTGCCCCAAAAGCTCTTAGCGTTTTGCTGCTGGCATCGGTTTGCATCTGAATGCCAATAGCGCCGCGAGTGACTTTCCCAGTCTTGACCAGCTGATTGTAAATATTGGCCGCTGTGTTCGAGGGCAACGCGAATCCCACTCCAGAGTTGGCACCAGAAGGTGTCAGGATGGCTGTGTTCACGCCAATGACCTCACCTGCCATATTCACCAAAGGCCCGCCACTGTTCCCCTGGTTGATGGCAGCATCGGTCTGCAAAAAACGTTGATATCTAGAGCCACTTCTGCCAGTGGCGCTAATAATTCCGGCCGTTACGGTTTGCTCCAACCCAAACGGGCTTCCAATTGCCAAAACCCAGTCGCCCTGTGTCATGCCCTCGGAATTCCCAAGCTTGGCGGTTGGGAGATCCTTCTTAGAATCAATTTTGATCACCGCGATGTCAGTTCCTTCATCTTTGCCGATGACCTTGGCCTTGTAATCTTCTCCAGAGGCCAAACTGACGTTGATGGTATCGGCCTTTTCTACGACATGGAAATTTGTAATGATATACCCAGCCTTATCCACGATGAATCCAGAGCCTAAGGCTCTACTTTTCATTTCCCGGCCCGGACCATCCGTCGGGCCCCCAAAGAATCTTTCAAAGAAATCAAACGGGTCCTCCTGGGGTTGGGGATTCCCAAACGGAGAACGCCGGCGATCTCTCGACTGTGGCTTGATGATCGTTTCTGTATTGATGTTCACAACGGCAGGCTCTACCATTTTGGCGATCTTCGAGAATTCCGAAGACATCTGAGTGGGCGAGGGGATTGCGACTGCGGTTGTAACAGGAGTGAATCCAGGTTTGTCCGCATTAACAGAGCGGTTAATTACTGTTCCTATGACGACCCCAATTGTCAGGGTTGCCAAGACCAAAGAAAAGAAGAGAAGTTTACGTCTCATCATGGTTTCAATCATCCTTTCAAAACTTTTATTCATGGTAGTCTACCTATTCCCTCAAGTCTGACTCCGCCGGGATGAAAGCAAGTGATATTCCAAAATTTGCTGGCCTTCGTTATTCTATTTGAACAATATTATCAGTGAGTTTCTAAGGATACTAAACAAGGCTCATGATCTGAGGATGCTGTTTCAGCATCAAACTCATTTGTGAAGTGCAGAAATTGCAGAATGAGGAAGGCAAGCTTGCTGTAGGGTGTCCCTGCGGAGATCCCAGTTGACTCCATGAGGGGAAACTTCGAGGTGTGGCGATGAAACCCTCTTTATTAACTTGGCTCTATTTAGCTTTGGTTTGGAATAGCTGTGTTCAAAGTCCAGCATTTCCCCAAACGAAGAAGAGTTCCTCTCGACCGCTCCCCACACCTAAGGCGTCTTTGAGCGGGGCCAAGCCATCCCCCCCGCTCCCAATATTTAAGACTGAAGAACTCAAGGGGCTCCAGGGCGTTTTGGAAACTTCCATGGGCGAGATCGTTTTGGAGTTTTATCCGGACCAAGCTCCTAATCACGTCAATTACTTTGCGGGTTTGGCAAAAACAGGCT
>JBGOVH010000241.1:0-5057 GCA_041478005.1 Terriglobia bacterium
ACATCAATGCGCTTCGCTCAACCCCCGGCTAATGGCTAGCAACCCTTTGGGTTGCCAGGCGGTTTCCATGCCTGTAAATGTCCAAACTCCGCGGCGCGCCCGCTGGTCGCACGCGGACGGCCCAGCGAGCCATCCCTACCAGGATGAACCTGAAGTTCACGTTTCGTTGTCGGTGTTTAGTCAACGAACAAAGCGTGAGTTTCGACGGGTGCAACACTGTACGTCTCATCATTCCGGGCTTATCCTAAGACGTTAACTCGAAATGGACGCTTTGTCTGGAATCCTTGAAATATTGCAGTGAAGCGGGTTTCCCCAAAGGGGATTCCTAAATCAGCCCAGGGTTGCGGCGAAGGCGCTACCCTGGGACAGCAATAAACGATCTTTTCATTCCCTGAAAGGGATAGATAACAAGCCGTTGGGGTATTCATCCCCTTCAAGGATGGGCCGAATGAAACCGATCGGTTCCCAGAGTAGTGCGTTGCCGCAGAACCCTGGGCTGGTAAATGTATCCCCTCGGGGAAGGAAAAATGTCCAAACTCCAGGCAAAGGCTCTTCCTTTCCGCATAGGGTTCCGTCGTTAGTCTCTTTCCCTGGCGTCTCTTCGGACAAATTTTTACAGGAGCCTCTCTTGGGAATGATCACACCAGACCACCGACCTGGATTCAATCTCAGATTCCATTCATACGTTGCTTTCTTTTGCATTCTGGCTGTTACGGCTTTCTGGTACGCGTGTGCTGAGAGCTCTACAGGACACTTCTCCCCCATCTTCATTTGTGAAGAGTTGCCCAAGAACAACATCAGCCGCTTGCCTACTTCCTCATTACCACGTCCCTTCTCCCAAGGTGAAAGCTTCCAAACAAGCCCTGCGACTGTACCTCCAAGTATGAGGGAGGCTTCGCGCTCCAATATCGAGACCGGCATTCTTCGCGGTACGGTGCGAATTGAAAGCAAGATTCAGCCCAGGAGCTTCGCAATGAACATCTATTCCCGACGGGGGGGACCGGCAATCACCGGTAAACCCGTTGTTCCGATGAATGAGTTAGAGAATGTCGTTGTGTTTCTCGAGGGAAAATTACCAGAGCCAAACTCTGGCCGTGCTCCTCGACAACCATCCATCAGCTCTGAACCGGCCATCCGTCAAATCAACGAAACTTTTGTCCCGCATGTTTTGCCCATTGTGGCAGGTACTATAGTTCATTTTCCAAATCGGGATCCTTTCTTCCATAATGTCTTTTCCTTTTCGGGAGCCAAGAGTTTTGATCTCGGCCGATATCCCATGAATCAGGTTCGATCGGTCAAGTTCGATCGACCAGGAGTTGTTAAGATTTTCTGTCATATTCACTCTCATATGAACGCCGTCATCCTGGTTTTTGAGCACTCCTACTTTTGCGTCTCTGACGGGAGTGGGAGCTTCTTGATGTCCCATGTTCCTCCGGGCGAATACACACTGGTAGCCTGGCATGAACGTCTCAAGCCGCAAAAAAAGCTGGTGACTGTCCAAGCGGGTGAAGCGGAAACAATCCATTTTGTCCTATGAAGCCTCTAAAACTGAGAACCAAGATCATTTTGTTTACTGCCCTATTGGCATTTGCGGTGGTCTTCGGTTCCTTTTTTGTGATCAGCCAGGTGGTCAAAAGGCAAGTTAGAGCCCGCCTGGTACACGACCTGGAACGCTCGCAGCACACTCTGGAGCAGATTCAGCAAGACCGCTTGCGAGAACTGGTGGCCTATTCCATTATTGCCTCAGAAAATTCCACACTTAAAGCGGCCATCGAGACTTTTCAAACGGAGCGAGAAAGCGGACGGCCCCTTTTGGATCAACTGAGGCGGACAGTTGAAAACGAAGCCCAAAAGCTTTTTGCAATTCTCACTGCCGATCTCTTGGTGGTCACTAGCAACAACGGTGATGTCCTTGCCATACAGGGCATTCCCTTCTCTCCTGCTCTTCACGAATTGAATTTGGCAGACCTGCCTTCCATCATCAATTCACTCACCGCGAGCCCCGTAGATTTCGAGCAGGCGGCCGGCATCTGGTGCTTCCAGGAGAAAACATATCGCGTTGTTTCGGTACCCATCCTCCTCCAGGATATTGTTGTTGGCACTTTGAGCGCAGGATTTGAGATCAGCCCTGAGCTGCTTGGCGCCATCAAAGTCAATACAGACAGTGATGTGGTCTTCCTTGCCAACGGAAAAGTGATCGCCTCGACGCTGAGTGGGCTGCACAATCGAGCGCTGCTGGACGACCTTAATGCCAGGAAGAACTTTGGAGACGACAGACAGACAGAAATTAAACTTCTGGGCGAGACATTCCTCGCATTGCGGATTTCCTCCAGAAATGAATCGAGCGGAACGTTTATTATCTTGAACTCCATTGACCGGGCAATGCAAGGGATTATGGGTGGAATCAAAATCACGCTGATCTTAATTGGAATCTTCTCTATTGTCCTGGCAACCGCGTTGGGATTAGGGTTGAGTCAATCGATCACCCGGCCTTTGATGAATTTTGTGGACTTTATCGTCGACATTACACGCACCGGAAACCTGCAGCAGAAATTTCAACACCCTACTCCAAATTTTGAAGTGGATGCATTGGCTCGATCCTTTGAGAGCATGGCTCGGTCTCTGGCTGACTCGCAGGCTCAGACGGCCAGGTATCATGAAGAGTTGCGCCAGAAGGAATTCAATGAAGAAAAACTTCGCAACCTGGCAACCCGCTCACGACTCGATGCTTTGATATCTCAAATCAATCCTCATTTTCTCTTTAATGCCTTGAATACGGTCAGCGTGTTAATTGACGAGAGCCCAGAGGAAGCTCGTCGTTTGACCGTCAAGATGGCGAACATTTTTCGCAAGACCTTGCAGGCTTCTGAACGGGAGATGGTGAGTCTCCAGGAAGAACTGAGTTTCATCCAGGATTACTTGGAGATTGAGAAGGCACGATTCGGAGAGCGTTTGAAGGTCGAGCAAGAAGTGTCTGTCAGCGGCGCGGAGATTCCTTGTTTTACCCTGCAACCCCTCATCGAAAACGCCATTAAACATGGCGCTTCTCCAAAAATCGGAAAGACCACAATTCGAATTGTGGTCCAACTGGTAAACGAGCAACTCAATATTCAAGTTTCAGATGACGGCATGGGAATGCCACAAGGTGATCTTGTCAACATCCTGGATCGCGGATACGGTCTCCGAAATCTAATAGACCGTCTTCATATTCTCTATGCTTCAAATTTTTCCTGGAAAGTAGAAAGCGAGATTCAAAAGGGGACCATTGTTTCATTGATGTTGCCTTATCAGCCATCGGTTTAAGCAGTCTGAAAACCGTTCAGGCCGTTTTATCTACGATTCAGTTGAACCTTGAGATTTTGAACATGATTTCTTGCTATTGTAGCGGAGTATCATTGACCCCCCTTGTATTCCCCCCTTAACAAGGGGGGAAGGCTATTTCTGTTTCTATTACTAACAAGGTGATAAGTAGACCGACATTGAGCTCACCTTACCCTCATCCCCCTCACCCCTGCCCTCTCCCCCAGGGAGAGGGTGGCCGTAGGCCGGGTGAGGGGTCGTCCTCGGATAGCGACCTATGGGCATGTCTGGATACTTTTGAACTCATTAATAACAATTAACAAAGGGGACCACAATGAGACGGCACTTCATCGCATTGCCGTCGCTGCACGGGACACACGGATTCTCATGAAAACCAAAAAAGTCGTCTTTTTTTTCCCCGCCTTCTCTAGTCTAGAAGCCACTGCTCCGCTGGGAATCCTGGCAGTCTCGACTCCTTTGCTGCGTGCCGGATATGAGGTCAAAATTATTGATTCCACGATCACTCCAAACTTTCAAGAGCGCGTTCTCAAGGAAGTGGAGGATGCTCTTTGCCTGGCTGTATCGCTAGTGACGGGTCCCATGATTCGGGAAACTTCAATCGTTGGGCACGCGGTCAAAGCAAAGTTTCCTAATAAGCCTATTATTTTAGGCGGGTGGCATCCTTCCCTTCTGCCCGGCCAAACGTTGGAAGCCAGTTTTGTGGACATCGTTGTCAGGGGGCAGGGAGAAGAGAGTTTGCTACAAGCGGTAGAGCGACTCTATGATGGCGCGGCTTTGGACGATGTTGGGGGGATCGGGTTTAAGCGAAATGGAGAGATAACTTTTACTAAAGACCGAGCCCTTCGTCCATTGGCCGAACTTCCACCGAAGGCTTACCATCTGGCCGATTTCGACGCCTATGAAAGAGTCTGCGGAAGACGCTGGGCGATGTACATTTCAAGCCTGGCCTGCCCTTTCAATTGTGCTTACTGCACAAACGAAGGCGTTTACGGACGAAAGTGGAACGCACTGCCTGCCGGGCAAGTGGTCGAAGAAATGACCGATTTGGTCAAGCGCTACGGCCTCGAATTACTTTGGGTGGTGGATGACAATTTTCTTGTGGACCGGCCGCGTGCCGTGGCCATTGCCGAGGGTCTTATCAAATCGCAAGTCAGATTTCACTGGAGCATTCAAGCCTCCACTAATTTGGTCACCCGCATCACCGACTCCGAACTCAAGCTTCTTCGGGCATCAGGCTTACAACAGATTTGCCACGGGGCGGAATCGGCTTCTCCCAAAGTCTTAAAGCTTATGGACAAAGACTTCCAAAAGATCGAAACCATGTACCTGGCGGCTGAAAAATGTCTGCGCGCCGGAATTAGACCCTCCTTTAACATTATTTTTGGTTTCCCTGGGGAAGGAGAGAAGGAGAGACAGGAAACCATTCGTTTTATCCAGGACGTTTGCAGACGCTACCCGGGGGCTGAGTTCTGGACCAACATTTTTACACCCTACCCGGGCGCCCCCATCATGCGCCGTTCTGGGGAGCTCGGAATTGAAGTCCCGAAGACTTTTGAAGGTTGGGCTGACTTCTTTCCTCGCTACACGACCTTGCCCTGGCTTAAGGGGCGTGAACACCGACGAGTCCAGACGATGCGCGATTATCTTCGAGTGGCTTTTGACCGAGTTCCGATTGCGGCCGACCGCCGCAACCCTTTCGTAAAGACTGTAGACCGTGCGATCAGTTATCCGGCACG
>JBGOVH010000141.1:0-6500 GCA_041478005.1 Terriglobia bacterium
CGCATTACTTCGCGAGACCTTCTATGTTGATCCAGTTTCATCCGAAGTCTGTTCCAGGTCCTTGCTGTTTTTCCTGAACCCTTTGAAAAGGGGACGGCCAAACATCTGGTTATAGCCGGTCCAGTCACCTTCCACATTAGAGTCCGTGCGAAGGATAAACTTCATGGCTTCCAGTTTGCTATCGAGATTGTCGAGACAGTGCAGGACCAAGGCCTCAGGAAACATTGGCATTTTTGGACTGCCAAACTCATGCTCGCCGTGATGGGAGATGATCAGGTGTTGGATGAGGATTTTCAAGTCGGGAGGGAATCCATCAATTTGGGAAATTTTTTCCCGTACCAAATCCAGTTCCAGAATCATGTGGCCTAGAAGTTGACCTTCGTTCGTGTAGGCAAAGCTTCTTGTGTAACTCAGCTCCCGAGTTTTCCCGATGTCGTGCAGGACGGCGCCTGCAAGAAGAAGATCCTGATCAAGACCTGAGTAGTGCTGGGTCACGAGGCGGCAAAGCTTGCAGAGAGAGAGGGTGTGTTCCAACAACCCGCCGAGCCATGCATGATGCAGCGACTTGGCCGCTGGAGCTTGTTTGAATTTGGCAGAAAGCTCCTCATCCAGCAGAAGGCTCATAAGCAACTCACGAAGATGTGAGTTTTCAATGCCGTCCACGATGCCCAAGAGCTCCTCAAACATGACTTCGACATCTTTAGTTGTCTTTGGAAAGTAGTCGGCAAAATCTACTTCTTCGTCCTGGCATCGCCGCAATTTGTGGATAGTGAGTTGTGTTCTGTTGCGATAAACCTGGACCTGTCCTTTGACCTTTACAAAATCGTCGCGATCAAAGCTCTGCTCAACCTCTTCGACGTGGTCCCACATCTTGGCATCCAAATCACCACTCTTGTCCCCCAAAGTGAGCGCCAGATAAGGCTCCCCGGTTTTCTTGGATTTCATTTCCTTGGACTTGACCAAGAAAGTTGTCGTAATGGATTGATTTGCCTGAAGATCTGTAACAAAAATTTCTTTCATGGCTCTTTCGACGAAAATGGCTGATCTCAATCAGGCAGCTGAAGATCAAAGTATTCATGATAGGAGAATAACGATCCTGGGGCAAGCAAACGCGGATTTGGTGTCAAACGCGGATTTGGAATTAGGGGTTTCTGGGGAGATGGAGAAAATTGAACTCATTGAAACGCCGAGCATGACAGCATAAGATAATCTCAGTGAGGCTATAGTCTCCGCTTGTTACGTACTCATCGTACCTAGGGCTGGCCTAGCTAGGGCCGCCCTGTTAAAGCCTTTCGATAGACATAATACGCTTCGCAAAAGAGAGATTCCAATGACCTATAAAGCAAGACATAAACTCATTGAAATTGAATGGCCTGAATTTGGAAAATGCTCATATCCACAGCAAGCTTCCTGCGAGGAATTTCAGTCCCGTATCGATGCCACTCGATTCGCCATGGATAAGCGAGGACTCTCGCATCTGGTGATCTATGGAGACCGGGAACATTTCGCTAACCTTGCCTACCTGACCGGATTTGACCCAAGGTTTGAAGAAGCTATTTTGGTTCTTGGATGTAATAAAACTCCGCTTCTGGTGGTCGGTAATGAATGCATGGGCTATCTGGGTATTAGCCCTCTTTGGGCCAGTGGGAAACTGCGTAGCGAACGGTTTCAGCCTTTCTCTCTGTTAAGTCAACCGAGAGAGGACAGCCGGCGGATCAAGGACATTTTCAGCGAAGAAGGCATTCGAAGGAATTCTACTGTTGGATGTGCCGGCTGGAAATATTTTTCTGCTCAGGATCATTCCCTCGAAGATCGCACTATAGAGATTCCGGCCTACGTCGTGGATACGTTGCGAGATTTGACGTCCCACGAGATTGTCGTGAATGCCACGGATATTCTTATGCATCCAGGCTATGGATTGAGGACTTTTTGCTCGCCGTCTGAAATCACTTATTTTGAATACACCAATATCCTGGCCTCGGAAGGGATGAAACAGATCCTTTTCGGCATAAGTGAAGGCATGGAAGACCACGATCTGGCTCAACTTGCCGGCTACAACGGGGAGCCACTTGGCTGCCACATGACAATGAAAGTCGGGAATAACCACCTTGGCCTGTCAGGTCCTAGAGGAGAGAAGGTGCGTCGCGGGAGCACGCTGTCGGCTAATGTGTGTTACTGGGGGAGCAATTGCTGCCGGGCTGGCTGGGTCGCTCGTTCGGCTGCAGATCTTCCCTTGGAGGCGCAAGGCTATGTTTCAGAATTTGCAGGACCTTATTTTGAAGCGATGACTGAGTGGTTCCATCTCCTGCGCATCGGTCAGCAGGGGTGGCAGCTGGAGGAATTGATCCGAACGCGACTGCCATATGAAAACTTCCAGATCTTTCTTAATCCGGGTCATCTCATTCATTTGGACGAGTGGGTCAGTTCTCCCATTTACCGAAACTCGGTTGTGCCGATTCATTCTGGCATGATCTTCCAGTCCGACATCATTCCGTACAATGAGATCTACTTCTCCACCCGCATGGAGGACGGGTATGTGATTGCGGATGATGGCTTGCGTCGTCGCCTTCAAGCACATTCCCCAAGTTGCTATGATCGTTGTCAAAAGAGAAGGAAGTTCATGACAGATACGCTGGGTATCGAGCTTCCTGAAGAAATACTCCCTCTATCCAACATGGCTGGCATCCTGCCGCCCTATTTGTTTGCACCAAACCTAATCCTGGCACTGGAAACATAGCCTTCCACAAGATATCATCTGCAACCGAGCTGATGCTCAGAATCGGTGTTGACGGATCCGAACACCTGCCTCTTCAAAAAGCTTAAAGGCAGTGTCATTTAGTGGATAGTTTACGTTGAAAACCACTTCAACGATCCCGCTGTTGATAATCATTTTGGAACACATCAGACAAGGAGCAAACGTTGAGTAGATGATCCCATCTTTAACGCTGGTTCCATGGTAGGCAGCTTGTGTAATGGCGTTTTCTTCGGCATGTGAGCAGAGGCATTCGTCCAGCTGGGTGCCACTGCTGGCCAGGCTATTGCATCGCGGACAACCCCCTTCATTGCAGTTCCGGGTTCCACGCGGAGTCCCATTGTACCCGGTCGAAACAATTCGCTTGTCACGAATAATGACCGCGCCCACTTTCCGTTTAATGCAATTGCTGCGCATGGAAGCTACCTGGGCAATCTTCATAAAATACTCGTCCCAGTCGGGCCGCTCCTGCCTCTTCATTTCCCGCAAGACCAGGTGATTCAGCTTTTCCTGGGCTTCTGGTTCGGGAGTGTCTGCCGTAAGAACCAGGTCATGCCCAGGCGGCAAATGAGGGTTGTCCCCGATCCAAACCAACACGGCTTTGAGTGCCTTCCAGGATTTTAGATCGGCCTGTTGAACAGGAAGATCGACAACATAATTCCTGTCATGTTCCAGCCCCGTCAAATCATTACTTCCGCATTTGTAAAAACTCTTTTCAACCAAATAGTCGATTAGGGCAGATTTCAATGGTGAGTTGATTCCGCAAAGCCCAATAATCATGATCCTCCTCGTTCATATGACACTGTTTCTAGACAGCCTACCATAGCCGTCAATATCCGGGAGGAATACTTCGCGATCAATCAGACCTCCTTCAGAGATGCGATCTCTCTTCGTCCTTCTCGAACTGTTGCTCTTACTCGGGCCGGGCCTTAACCTTTAAGTCGAGCAAAAGCATGAGAAGGACGGGGCTTTAGAGTTCATTTTGTTAGGACCCCAGGACCTCTATCATTAGTCCTAGCTAACCCATGATATAGTGACATTTGAAAGAATCCGATTCCCCTTCGGTGGGACAGGAGGCTCTATGGAGATCATGAACCAATCCATTGAAAACTATCTTCACAACCTGCTTCCCGCACGGGATGCAGTTCTCCAAGAAATGGAGAGAATTGGCAAAGAGCGGGGGTTCCCAATCATCGGCCCGTTAGTTGGCAGATTACTATGTCAGATGGCCCAACTTACACAAGCTAAGAAGATTTTTGAGCTGGGGTCAGGATTTGGATATTCGGCTCTCTGGTTTTCGAATGGGATTGGGTTGAATGGCAAGATCATCTGCACAGATGGCTCAAAAGAGAACGCTCAGATGGCTAAAACGTTTTTTCACCAGGCGGGGATTTCGTCTCTGGTCGATTATCGTGTCGGTAACGCGCTTTCGCTTCTCAGCCAGGAACCCGGCCCGTTTGACATCATTCTTAACGATATTGATAAACATGAGTATCCTGAAGTATTCGCACAAGCAATTCCAAAACTTCGCAAAGGAGGTTTGCTGATTACCGATAATATCTTCTGGCACGGTAGGGTAGTTAGTGGAGATCCGGAACCAAGCACTTTGGGCATTTTGAAATTCACCCAATTAGCCTGCCAGTCCGCCGAAGTCTACACGACCATTATTCCGTTGCGCGACGGTGTGGCAGTGAGTCTGAAACTATGAACATTGGTCCTTATCAAGTCTACCTTTTAGAAACCGGCAGGTTCTGGCTCGACGGCGGGGCCATGTTTGGAATCGTTCCCAAAACACTCTGGAGTCGGACCAACCCATCCGACGAAAAAAATCGCGTCGAATTAGGGATGAAAGTGCTTCTGATTTTCTATGAAGACCACAAGATTCTGGTCAACGTTGGCGCAGGACATAAATTTCCGCCGAGGCAGCAGGAAATCTACCGGTTAGAGTACGACCAGTTCGATCTAAAAAAATCACTTCGGGCACACAATGTCAATCCTGAGGAGATTACAGACTTAGTTCTCACTCATTGTCATTTCGACCACGCTGGCGGCGCCACAGAATATTCGAGGGATGGCTTGCAGCTTACTTTCCCTAATGCCATTCATTATCTTCAAAGAACACATTGGGACTGGGCTTTGAACCCCACAGATCGAGATCGAGGCAGTTTCCTAAGAGAAGACATCGAACCACTCAAGCGTACCGAAAAGCTGAAAATTCTCGAAGGAGAGTATGAGCTTTTTCCGGGTTTTCATTTGCTTCTTTCCAATGGTCACACCGTTGGGATGCAGATGGTGAAGATTCAAGATGCAGGCACCACCCTATTCTATAGTAGCGACCTGATCCCTACGACATCGCACCTGGCTTTGCCATACATCATGGGCTATGACATCTACCCGCTCACAACACTGGAAGAGAAACGCCGGCTACTGAACCAGGCGTGTGATGAAGACTGGGTTATCGCCCTGGAGCACGACTCAAAACTCGACGGGATCCGTGTCCAGAAGGGGGAGAAAAGAATCGTGATCAAAGAGACACTGAAGATTTAACTCTGCTTTCATGATTATATTTGACGTTAGGAAGGATGCCCTTCAAGCTCTGGCCTGGGTGTGTCGCATCTCAGCAAGAATCGAGTCTTTGAATTTCCCTCTCGAGGCAGGGATGCCTTCCCCTGCTTCCGGTGCTCAGGCCACGTATGAGGGCCTTGAGAGACACCGGCAACCCAAAAATCAAGGCCTTTAAGCGCCGCCACCCGTTAAGCAAAGCTCCCCCGTTTAAATTCCTCAATCAGGTAATCACAATCTCTGGCAGCCAATGCCATGATGGTGATGGTCGGTTCGAGACAAGTCGCAGAGACCATCTGACTTCCATCCACCACGTAGAGGTTTTTCACGTCATGGGCTTGTCCAAAGGGATTAAGCACGGAGGTCTTTGCGTCATTTCCCATCCGGGCCGTGCCCATCTCATGAATACTCCAGCCCGGGGGCAGTGGTCCCTTATCGAGCGAAAGCACCTCAATGCCGGCGCCTTCAAAGATCTCTTGTGCCATGGCCGTCATGTCTTCAACCATAGCCCTCTCGTTCTGACCAAACTCCATGTGGATTCTTAACACCGGAATACCCCAGGCATCCTTTACTTCTGGGTCAATTTCAACAAAGTTCTTTTCTGAAGTCAGGACTTCTCCGTTGGTGCCCATACTCACCATGCTGGGCCAGAGCTTCTTCACTTCCCGTTTCCATTCTGAACCAAAACCGGGCAATTCAGCGGCATAACCCGGAGACAGGGTCGTTCCGCTATCAGACTCAAAGCTGTAACCCCGAATGAATTTCGGATGCCTTTCAGTCACATTTCGAAACCGGGGGATATAGGTCCCTCCCGGGTTACCGTCTTCGGGATACGCAGGCGCCTTTCCCTTCAGCCTGGGTGCGATGCCGGTGATTGAAGCAGCCATGATGTGCTCGCAAAGATTTCTGCCCAACTGCCCACTGGAGTTTGCCAGGCCGGTTGGGAAGAAGCGCGACTTGGAGTTCAGCATGAGACGGGTCGATTCAAAAGTGGAGGCAGCCAGAACGATGGTCTTGGCATATGCTTCCAGGGATTGATGCGAAACTGCATCGACATAGGCGACACCGCGGGCCCGGGCATTTTCATCCAAGAGGATCTCCCGCGCAATGGAATTGGGACGCAGCGTGAATTTTCCGGATTTAAAGGCCAGAGGCAGAAATACGGTTGGGGAGGTAAACATGGACC
>JBGOVH010000191.1:0-5566 GCA_041478005.1 Terriglobia bacterium
AATATTGCCTCGATGATTTACTTGCTCTTAAGGATAGGACCGTTGCACTGGATGTGGACGACATGGCCAGTGATCTGGGCCTTTCGCACGATCAGATCCGGCGCAGCCTTTCGGCGCTCCATAATGCTGGACAAATTGAATACAGGCCTCCGTTCCGGGGACGCGGAATGAAGATTTTGCGGCGCGTTCCAGTCTCGAAGCTCGATGTCAATTACGCTGCCGTGGAAAAACGCGCTCAATTCGAGCGCCAGAAACTTCGCAAGATGGTCGATTACGCCTACTCCCGCAAGTGCTTGCGACGTGTTATCCTGGAATACTTTGGTGAAGAAATTTCCCATTTGTGTTGTCACAACTGCTCCGCATGCCTGGGACTCGGGGAGTCCCAGCAGCCGAAGGTTCTCACTGAAGAACAAATTCTTGTGGTGAAGAAAGCCTTGAGTTGCGTAGCGCGCATGAAGGGGAGATATGGGAAGATGCGAGTGGTTCAGGTGCTGACGGGATCCAAGCTCAAGACACTAACAGAACTGGGGCTCACCCGGCTTTCAACTTATGGGCTGTTGCAGGATCTCACTCAGCCAGAAGTCGTATCTGTTCTCGATGCTCTCTTGGATGCAAGGCTCTTGGAAATTGAGGGGACGGACTATCCTCTCATCAAGCTGACAGAAAGTGGTCGAGACGCCATGGTGGGAGAGTCTCCCGTCCACATGGTGTTTCCACTTTCTCTGGAGGAGGAATCTGAATTGACAGCGGAGACTCCAAGAGAAGGCGTCTTGGAGAATGAAAACCGCGAGATGCATTTCCACCAGGAACTGTTTGAGGCATTGCGTGATTTGCGCCGAAAATTGGCGGATCAGGCAAACCTTCCTCCCTATATCATTTTTCATGACTCAACGCTAAAGGCCATCAGCCGGCAACTGCCCCGGACATTGTCAGAGTTGCAATCCGTCAAGGGCTTGAGAAATCGCAAGATCATGGCTCATGGCGATCAATTGCTGGCTGTTGTTGACAGTTTTTTGGAATCTCATTCGGAGGCTAGGCCGCTTCAAGAGTTGGGAAACCCCCAGTCTGTGAACCTTAAATCCCGAGCATCTCCAGCGCCGACCGACGAAACGACCTGGAAGCTTTGGAAAGAAGGAAAGAACCTGAAGGAAATTGCCGAGGCTCGTGGTCTAACCCGCTCCACGATTGTCACGCATTTGGAACAATTGATGCTGAGCGGAAGACCCATTGAATTAAAAAGATTACTTTCTGATGCGCGCATTGCCATGATCGCCACAGCCATCGCACAGGCTCAAAGCGACAGGCTTTCGCCCGTCAAAGCGCTGTTGCCGGACGATGTGACGTATGAAGAAATCCGCCTGGTTAGGGGCCAATTGGCGCAGAAAACCGTGGGGCGGGCAAGCGATTGACTCTTCACTCGAGGCTTCGAGTTTGCTGGAGCCACGCTACAAAGCGGGTGAGACCTTGCTCGAAGGGAATTTTAGGATTGTAGTCCAAGAGTCGTCCTGCTTTTCTTAGATCCGCATGCGTGAAGGGCATGTCCCCCGGCTGAGCTCCTTCTACTTTGAGGCGGGCCCGCTTCCCCAGTTTTTCCTCTAGGAGTCGGATCATTTCTTGAAGTGAAACAGGGTGCGCGTTTCCCAAATTAAATACCTCAAACTTTGAGTCCAATTCCATCGTCGCCAATACGCCGTCGACGATATCATCGACATAAGTATAGTCCCGGAACGAGCTCCCATCGCCAAATACTGGGATTTCCCGATCTTCGAGTATCAGCCGGGAAAACTTGTGAATTGCCAGATCAGGGCGTTGCCGCGGTCCATAGACGGTAAAAAAACGCAAGCAAATCGTCGGCAGTCCATAGAGCTGCGAGTAGCAATAGCAAAACTTTTCGCCTGCCAGTTTGGTAACGCCGTAAGGCGAAATCGGATTTGGGTTGGATTCATTCTCAGAGAAAGGAACCTGGCTGGTTGTCCCATAAATGGAACTGGAGGAAGCAAAGACAAACTTTCGAATTCCGAAGCTCCTGGACAACTCCAACAAAAGCAGAGTTCCCTGCACATTAGTCCTCTCGTAAAGAAGCGGCTGCTCCAAAGAGGGCCTGACCCCGGCTCGAGCTGCCAGGTGAATGATCGCTTCAGGACGATGCTGTTCGAAAGTTTCCTTCATCCTGGCTGAGTCACAAAGGTCAGCCAGCACAAAGTCAAACGAGCCACAGCTTTCGATTTCTTGTAAATTGCGTCGCTTAATTTGCGGAGAGTAGAAATCGTTCAGGTCGTCGACCAAGACGAGGTGATGACCTCGTCTCAAAAGTCGCTCTGCCAGGTGGGAACCAATGAATCCGGCGCCACCGGTTAACAGGATCTTGGTCATATGGATTTATAAATTCGGGCTCCTGGGGTCACCCAAGATCCATTGTGGCTTTACCGCCGATCTTCAGCATTCGGTCCACTGCCCTTCTGGCGCGCACGCTGATATCATGCGGCACTTCAATAACGTGGCGGTTATAACGAAGCGAATTCAAAGTATCTTCCAGGGTGATCTGATTCATATGCGGACAGCGTACGCTGCACAGGCGAAGCATCTCTTTCTCAGGATTCTCAGCCGCAATGTTATCTCCCATGCTGCATTCTGTAAGCAGAAGGTACCGCGGGGCATGTGTCCCCGCAACATACTTGATCATGGCTGCAGTGCTGCCCGAGAAGTCAGACGCCTCCACAACTTCGGGAGGACACTCTGGGTGTGCTAATACAACGACATCAGGAAATTGTTGTCGAACTCGCTGAATATCTTCAACCGTAAATTTGTCATGTACCTCGCACTTTCCGTGCCATCCAATCATGGTGTAGTCGAGGACCTGATCAGGGGAATTGTTTTTCAAAGGGTCGTTAACAGGAAAAATAACATGCTTGCCTGTTTCTCGAGCTACATTCTTGGCCAGATACTCATCCGGAAGAAAAATCACAGTATTTGTTTTGAGCGATTCGACCACTTCTGCTGCATTTCCCGAAGTACAGCAGATATCGCTCTCGGCTTTGACATCAGCGTAGGTGTTTATGTAGGTCACGACAGGCACACCCGGGTAGAGCTGTCTCAACTTTCGCACATCTTCTGCCGTGATACTCGCAGCCAGTGAACACCCTGCCTTCATGGAGGGGAGAAGGACCGTTTTGTCCGGATTTAAGATCTTGGCCGTTTCGGCCATGAAACGTACGCCGCAAAAAACGATGGGGTCTTTGTCTGTTTCGGCAGCTCTTCGGCTGAGCTCAAGAGAGTCCCCGGTGTAATCGGGAACTGTGTGGTAAAGAGCGGGCTCCATGTAATTGTGACCAAGAATAACGGCGCCGCGCTCGGCCTTCAGACGATTAATCTCGTAAACAAGTTCAGCTTTGGCATGCAGCTCAAAGTCGGGAACCACGTCCTTGAGCTTGTCGCGCATTCTGAGGTATGTTTCCTGCACTTCTGCGGTAATTGGCATCTCTAAGAACCCTTGAAAGAGCAGCTTTCTCAGCCCAATAGTAACACAAGATTTGAATAAAGCAGCACTGGCTCCGCTTAGAGGCAAAGTATGACTGAGTCCTCTGTGCGCTCGAACGTTCTTGATTCCTTCTTCACATGGCTCGGTTGCCTGCTGAAAACCAAGCGTCCCCATCGCTTGCATTTGAGTTGGTAATTCTCTATCCTTCGACATATATGAACAAAGCGATTCTTCAAGGTACGAAGACAACGGATGGCACTAAGGAAAGGCATCCTAAGGGGCTCTACGTCCTTTTTGCCACAGAAATGTGGGAGCGGTTCGGATTCTATTCAATGCTGTCAATGTTCACCCTCTACTTGCAGCATCCTGTGCAAGGGTTTGGCTGGACGACGGCTCAAGCCACCAGCGTGTATTCGAGCTATATCGGCTTTGTTTATGCCAGTCCTCTCATCGGAGGATGGATTGCGGACCGATTCACTGGCTTTCGCAGCGCCATCAACATTGGGGGAATTCTTTTGGCTGCCGGATATTTGATGTTGGCCTTGCCTTCGGTGCCTATGCTGTACGCTGCTCTGACTATTCTGGTGATTGGGAATGGTTTCTTTAAGCCGAATGTTTCGGCCTTGGTGGGGAATCTCTATCGCGAGGGGAGTCCCTTAAAGGATTCTGCTTACAATATTTTCTACATGGGAATCAATATTGGAGCCTTTGCTGCTCCGATCGTTGCTGAGATTGTCTGGCAGCGTCTTGGCTTCCGTGTTGCCTTTACAGTGGCGAGTTTCGGAATGGTTGTCTCCCTGCTTCTCTTCTGGGGCCTGAGAAGACACCTTGGCGGGCAAAACATGGGAAAGTCTGAAGCAAGCCGTCAACTGCCCACTTCAAGCAGCCAGAACGCCATTGAGACTGTGCCGGATTCGCGACGGGTGATGGCGCTAGTCGTGATTTTTCTAATTGTTATTGTCTTTTGGATGACCTTCCACCAAAACGGCTCCACCTTGACGTACTGGGCTAACAACAATACAGCCTGGAACGTTTCTGGGGTGATTTCAAATGCCATTAATCCCTTTTGGATCGTCTCGCTGACCTTCCCGTTAATCTACTTCTGGCGCTGGCTGAGTAAAAGAGGTCTGGAGCCCTCCACGCCAGCCAAGATGGCGTTTGGGATGCTTTTGACAGCCGTCTCCTTCTACATCATGTTTCTGGCAGCTTTAAGTGGTGGCGACACCGGAAAAGTTTCCCCCTGGTGGCTTGTGGGCAGTTATGCCGTCATTTCTCTGGGAGAACTCATGCTGTCGCCGATGGGGCTCTCCCTGGTTTCAAAAGTGGCGCCTGCCAGGATGCGAGGGGTCATGATGGGGGGATGGTTTGTGGCCACGGCCATTGGCAGCAAGCTCACGGTGATTGGAGTCTATTGGGACACTTGGAAACATTCATCTTTCTTTTTCTTACTGGCCTCCATGGCACTCATCATGGCAGGTGTTCTGGTTGTCCTTCTAAAACCTCTGAAACGCGCGATGCCGGGAGTTTAGATCTGGAATGTCCCACTCCGATAAGGGAAGGTGTGAAGAAATTGTAGTAACGACTTCAGTCGTTCCAGACTCAGGCTGAAAAGAAACGGCCAAAGTCGTCACTACAAGCCTTCTGCACGCCCACTCATTAATTTTTTCACACCTTCAGGCTCTGAGAGACTCTCTCTTCAGTGGGTAGCCACGCTGAGCGCTTTCTGCGAGGCGTGGGCATTCTGTTCCGCCACGCAAAAACCACGGCTCTCTATGCTCACCGTGGCTACCAAAAACTTCCCCCGAAACTAACGCATTACATTGAGCTATAGTGAAAATGGTGATTTCATGACCACACAAGAGGACGAGACAATCGACGAGTCTTGACGAAAGGAGGATTTACACCGTGCCCGAGTCTAAACAACATATGGACAAGATTCTCGGTTGCAAGCGTCCATCTGCCGCCGGGACTTTCTCAACTCTGCACTACTTGCATCGGGGAGCCTGCTCATGTCGTCCGCCACACCCGCTCAGCTATTGGCGCAGGATGGTGGCGAGTGGGAAGGCTACACGGGCGAAGGCGACTATC
>JBGOVH010000210.1:0-5357 GCA_041478005.1 Terriglobia bacterium
CCGGGTAACCCAGTTTGACATTGATATGTCTCTCTGCTGTTATTGCAATCTCTGTACCTATCCATGCCCGACTCATTGCCTGGTGATGACACCGGAGTATGAGTTTGCGGTACACAACAAGCAGGACTTTTTGTATCGTTTTGCCAAAGATCAACCTTTGATGCCACCGAAGCCGCTGCATCTCGCCCCTGAACCTGCGCCGGCCCCTGCAAAGTAGAGGCAGTAGGGACAGGGATTCTTGCCTGTCCGTTCCCCGAAATGGGGGGGTGGATGAAGTCTCGCAATTCTTTTGATTCGAGGGGCTGTCTTAATTCATTCAAAGGAACTGAATGACCATGGCCTTCACAGATATTTTTTTCTTTGTTGTCGCAACCATCACAGTAGGTTCGGCTGCCGTTGTCGTTTTTTCGAGGAGCCTCATTTATTCTGCCTTCTCGTTGCTCTTCACCTTCTTTGGCGTTGCCATGATCTACGTGATGCTGGGAGCGGATTTCCTCGCGGCCACTCAAGTTCTGATCTATGTCGGTGGTATTCTTATCCTGCTTTTGTTTGGTGTCATGCTGACCCATAGGCTCTACAGCTTGAATCTGAAAACCGAAACGTTCCAGATTATTCCCGGCACGGTGATTTCATTGGCTGTTTTTGTTTCACTGGCAATGGTGGCGACCCGCACGCAATGGAATTCCGTTCCTGGCAAGGAGGCCATGCCGACCACAGAGGCGGTTGGAAACTACTTCATGAATGAATACCTGCTGCCGTTTGAAATCGCTTCCATTTTGCTTCTCGTGGCGCTGATTGGGGCGGCCATGCTGGTGCGAAGGAGGACGGACGTTTGATTACGTTGAGTCATTACTTATTGGTAAGTGCGGCGTTGTTTTCGCTGGGCATTCTGGGTGTGATGACACGTAAGAATGCCGTCAACGTTCTGATGGGGATTGAACTGATCCTAAACTCTGCCAATATCAATCTAGTGGCCTTTTCCAGGTACAGTTCGCATACCATCGATGGGCAGATGTTTGCTATTTTTGTGATCGTGGTCGCTGCTGCAGAAGTGGCGGTGGCACTGGCCATTATCCTGACCCTCTACCGCATCCTGAGCACCGTTAATCTCGACCAAGCCGATTCCCTGAAAAGGTAAAACCCACTATGATCCTGGACAACCTTCAGAGTCTGCGATTCTTCTTGCCCGAATTAACGTTGATTCTGGCGATTCTGGTTGTCATTCTCTGCGACATCACCTTCAAAAGTCTGCGCAACGTCTTAAACCCGCTGCTGACGATGGCGGCGTTGGTGCTGGCCTTTTACTTTACTCTTCAGTTGAACCAGGCAGGAGATGCCACTCTGTTTCGCGGGATGTTGGCCACCGACAGCTTTGCCCAATTCTTTAAGATATTCCTATTACTGGCTGCTTTTCTGGTCCTGCTGGGCTCACTTCATTCCGAAGAGCTCTCCCAAGTCCACCAGGGAGAATTCTTTGTCCTGCTGCTGGCTGTGACGGTTGGCATGATCCTCATGTCCAACTCGATCCACCTGGCCATGCTTTACCTCTCCCTGGAGCTGGTCTCACTTACGTCCTACATCATGGTGGGTTATCTCAGAAATGATCGCCTCTCAAACGAAGCCTCACTGAAATACATCTTGTTTGGAGCCATATCGACCGGGTCTATGCTCTACGGCTTTTCATTGCTCTACGGGATGACGGGGAGTCTTAGTCTCTTCGCTATTCGGGACGCATTGCTCGCCCAAGGAGTGCATGGCTTCAACCAGTTTACGATCCTGCTGATTTTGGTATTGACTCTTGCCGGTTTTGGCTTCAAAACCGCTGCCGTTCCTTTTCACTTTTGGTGCCCGGACGTGTATGCTGGCGCTCCGACTCCCGTAACTGCCTTTCTTTCCGTCGCGCCCAAGGCCGCAGGCTTTGCCATTCTGTTGAGGTTTTTCTTTAGCGGACTCACTCAATCTGTCGGCTCGCAATGGGGATTGGTGAGTGGAATCAACTGGCCTATTGTACTCATTGCCATCTCTGTGCTGACCATGACGTTGGGGAATATTGCTGCCTTGACGCAGAATAACCTCAAACGCATGCTGGCCTATTCCAGCATCGCCCATGCCGGCTACATCATGATGGGGGCGGTGGTTTTGACAAGAGATGGAATGAAGTCGATGCTCATTTACATGTTCATCTATCTCTTTATGAACCTGGGCGCCTTTCATGTCGTCACGATCATTTACAACAGTGAAAAGACTTTTGATATTGAAGACTACAAAGGCATGTTCCATCGCGCCCCCTTTCTATCGACGGCGATGGGAGTTTTCATGCTGTCCCTCATTGGCATTCCGCCCTTTGCAGGCTTCCTTGGGAAGCTTTATGTCTTTGGCGCTGTCATCAACAAAGGACTTTTCTGGTTTGCGGTTGTGGGAACGCTGAATGCTGCCGTGGCGGCCTTCTACTACATGCGTGTCGTGAAGGCTATGATCATCGAAGAAGGAAACGGCAACACGGCTCCTTTGCAGATATCCTTCCTCAATCAAGCATTGCTGGTCGCATTGCTCCTGCCCAATATCCTCTTAACCATCTTTTGGAATCCTATCGATCGATGGACAGCCGCGTCGGTCAAGCTTTTCGGCGGACTGTAATCAAAGACGGAACCGCCAAGACGCCAAGAACACGAAGGTTGAACAAACATCCACGAATCAAATAATGAAGGCGTACGCATGGGGGTACGCCCTTGATACCCCAAGACCGAGAGTGTTGGAGGTCTGGGTTCCGCGAGGCTGGCTTCGCAGAGCTCAGCCCTCCATGGAGTTCCGGGGAATCTGTAGAATTGATCGTCTGCTGGAAAATCCTCTTGCCCCTTGGTTCTAACCTGTCCTAACCTTATCACTTTTGGCCCCCAGGAACTGCAGGTCAACAGCATCCTCAACTGGACCGCCGCTTTGCCAAAGAGAAACGCGCGCTCCGTCGCGCTTTCACGAAGCGTGCGCGGAGCGCCCGCTCCACCAGAGGTTCATCAGGTCGTGGGACAGTCCCACATGCCCGCTGCACCTGAATCTTCCGATTTGCACAGAGCGATTCCCCCTTAGAATGGGGCAGGGGATGTCGTCAAGGGGGTGAGGCCTTGAGGAGGTTTCGCTAGGGATGTGCTCCGACGTCGAGCGCCCTGAATGATGAGGTCAGCAGACCTGACACAAAAGCAAAGTTTATGGTACGATGGTCTTGCAGTGACATTTTTATGGAAAGGTGACAGCAATGACGGATGTTTATAGCAAAATTGCGGAAGGCGGGCGAGTTGTGATTCCCGCTGATTACCGGCGGGCCCTGGGGCTTAAGGTTGGCGATGAGGTGATACTTCGTATCGCCGATGGCGAGGTCCATATCCTGACGCGTGGCCAGGCTGTCAAAAAGGCGCAAGCTTTGGTAAGAAGCCACGTTCTCAAGCGGAAATCTCTGGTTCGAGAGCTCATTCGGGAGCGTCGAGGCGAGGCTGCTCATGAGTGAATTTGTGTTGGATGCCTCAGCCTTACTGACAATCCTCAATGAAGAAACAGGGAAAGAGCGCGTCGAGGCGATCCTGGATCAGGCAGCGGTTAGCACGGTTAACGTGGCTGAGACCATTGGAAAGTTGATGGATGCCGGCATGACCGGTGCGGATGCAAGGGCTAGCGTGGAGTTGCTGCACCTGGAAGTAGTTGATTTTGACATCGAAATGGCTCGGGTAGCAGGGTCCCTTAAGCCATCCACTAAGACACTGGGTCTCTCGCTAGGGGATAGATGCTGCCTGGCCCTGGGTTTGGTCCGCAAGAACTCAGTCATGACTGCTGACCGTTCTTGGTCCAAACTCAGATTAGGCATTCACGTTGAAGTACTTCGTTGACTCGAGTCATACAAGCGGTTTCATTGACACAATTTTCATAAAAGGTTCTCATCTGGCAGGGTTATTGCGGAGAACCACGATGTCTAAGTTCGGAAGCTTCACATTCCTGGGGATGGCGCTTCTCGTGGGGGATTCCTTTGAGCGCGAGCGAAGAGAGATGGTGCGGTTTCAAATCGAACATCGCGGGATTAAAGATGCTGCCACGCTTTCTGCCATGACCGCCGTTCCACGCCATCGTTTTGTGGCTGAGAATCTTCTCAAGAACGCCTACGACGATGGAGCGCTTCCCATTGGACATGGCCAAACCATTTCTCAACCGTACATCGTTGCTTACATGACGGAGATCGTGAAACCGCAAAAGGGCCAGCGAGTGCTGGAGATCGGCACTGGTTCAGGATACCAGGCCGCGGTTCTGGCACAGATTGTGGACATGGTCTTCACGATCGAAGTCGTTCCAGAGCTTGCGAATGCGGCTGCCAGCCGCGTCAGCACACTCGGATACAAAAACGTCAAAATTAAGGTGGCTGATGGATATTATGGCTGGAAGGAGAATTCTCCCTTCGATGCCATCGTCGTTACTGCGACAACGGAGTTTATTCCTCCCCCGCTGCTGGAACAGCTAAAAGATGGTGGCAGAATGGTCATACCCGTAGGTTCTCCCTTTTTCACCCAATCGCTCATGCTGGTGGAGAAGCAGGGGAAGAAGATCACCACCCACAGCCTCATCCCTGTGCGCTTTGTGCCCTTTACGAGAAATTGATCGGGCCAGCCCGATGAAAAGACTCCATCTTGCTGTAGTTCTGCTTTCTCTCTCCCTCATCGCTTTTCAACTGGCTCTCATCCAAATCCTTTCCATCGTACAATGGTATCACTTCGCCTATATGGTGATCTCGATAGCATTGTTAGGCTTCGGCGCCAGCGGGTCTCTGATCGCGCTAGCCCGGGATCAACTCTTGAAACGCCTGAAACATTTGCTTCCATTCTTAATGCTTGCTACCGGTGTGGCAATGGCAATCACCTTTACTATTTCTCAACTCAAACCCTTTCGGTTTGATTCCTACCTCTTGTTCGTCGATTCCTCACAAATCCGGGCTCTACTCCTGAACTGTCTCATCTTCTTCGTCCCGTTTTTTATCGGGGCGCTGGCACTCGGTCTCATCTTTGTTCAGCATGTCAATAAGATCGGAAGCCTGTACTTCGCCAACCTGCTCGGATCTGGATTGGGAGGAGCTGTGGCGATCGCTCTCTTGTGGTTGTTCCTTCCACAACAATGCGCTTCCTTTGTTGCGTTTTTCCCAATTGCGGCTGGACTCCTCATTCTGCCCAATCAGCGCCAAGTGCCTTTAGTCGCTATGTCAATCTTGGGTCTCTTTCTTTCGGGATACTTTACCCTAAGAGCTCCGAAGCCAGTTCTCTCTGAATACAAGAGCCTCAGCCGCACATTGCTTCTGCCCGATGCCAAAATCAACTTAGAGCGCAACA
>JBGOVH010000562.1:0-2808 GCA_041478005.1 Terriglobia bacterium
GAAGGAGGGTGTCCTCAACCGCTTCATATAGTTTCTCAGCCCCTCGTGCTCATCCCGGACAATCTTCTGCAGTTCCTGCAGTTCATCTTGAATGGCCGGAGAAGCCTCCTTAGACAGCTTACGACAGACCTCCAGACGCAGGTCTAGGCTGGACAGAGATTGGGCGAGTCCGTCGTGCAGGTCGCGTGCAATCCTATTCTTCTCCTCAAGTAACGACACTTTTTGCATGCGATGGAGAAGACGAAAGTTTTCAAGTAGGGGCGCCATCTGAGAAACCACTAGTTTCAAGTATTGCAGGTCATCATATGAGAAAGTTTCATGGTTCCGATTGACCAAATACAGTCTTCCTCTGAACTCCGCACCGATGAAAATGGGTACCGACAGCATCGACTTTATCTCAAATAGTGAAGTCAGTCGATGGTTGGGCTTAAAGCTCTGGCTGAGCGGCTTTTGATTGTCAAAATCATAAGCCAGGACATCCTTAAGGCCAAATACTCTTGCCACTATTCTATGAGGATTCACTAAATAGCCCCAGTTCTGGCTGGGGGCCAAAAGGAATTCCATCTCTTTTGCAGGTAGATTTGCCAATTGATAAGAACTCTTTTTGATTCCCTCTCCCACCCTCCTGACATAGAGTTGATGCGTCTCCTTATCCTGCAGAACCAGGATACACTGTTCCACCTTGAAAAGCGTTCGCGCTCGATTCATGGCCTCTTCCAACATCCGCGGAAATCTGGCCTTTATTGGAATCGAACTCGACAACTCCGCTAGAGAGAGTAATTGCCTCTTTACTCTCTTCTGGTGCTCACCCAGGTACCCAATCAGGCAGGCTAAGACATAGAGATAGGTCGGTCTGACCCAAAACTGATAAAATCCGAAATCTGAACGGATTGTTGCAAAGTGAACAATAACATACATCCCGACATTTGCAGTGTTGAATAATAGCGTCTCCCGGAATCCCCACCGAAAACTGGCTGTAATCAGAGAAAAGACATAATAAAGAAAGAAAGGACTGTTCTCCCCCTGTGTATTGACCAGTATTATTGGAAACCACAAAGTATCGACCAACTGGCTATAGAAACCCAGGCGGTCCACCCTCATTAGGCTGCGGTCAACAATCCAGACGATAGCCAATGCGTAGAGAAAATAAAGTACCACCACGCTATAGGCAGCACTGTCCGGGGCGTTCGGATAGAGAAGAACAAGTCCGATCGCCGCAATTGCTAGAACCAGCCGGGCGCCGGCGATTATACGTTCAGTGCGAACGGATCTTTCATCCATAAGCTAAATGCAAGACCCTACGTCAAGTTCGGAGTGAACTTAAGAACTGTTGAATCATTATTCTCAGACTCGCGCTCGTACCCAGCACGCACATCCAGCAAGTCAGAAGCATGATCCGCTAAGGTCCGAAATAGATCTTGAGAAAACCTACCTAGATCACTGATGCGCGGCCTTTCTCACAAAGATAATGGAGCGGTGATCATCATACACGACTTTCCAGGCCTCTACTTCCTTTAGTGCAGACGGTAAAGGAGAACTCACAGGGAGGAGTAACCAGGCGATCTGATACTTATCGAGAATGCTTTTCCAATTGTGCTCCAGGTTGATCAGGCCAAGATACTCCTTTAAGAAATCCTCACCATACATGTCACTGCGGCCGTCAAAGAAAACCGGGTAGCGCGGATGAAATCGATAGATGAGATATCCTCCCCATTGGTCCGTTGTGAAGAGGTTCCCTTTGAGCTTATTCTTTTCAAGATATTCAGCAGCCTCCACCGGAACCTCTTTAGGGTCAAACCCCCTGTCCAGAACCTTGACGCTCCCAAGATAGCCTTGGTTCAGGCAAAGGACCACCATGAACAATGTGCTGGATACTGGATAAAGATAACTCTGAAATTGGTTGTCAAACTTTAAAATATTTCTGGCATAGTCATTGAAATTCTTGGCGATCTTCCGTGCCCAAGGATTGACGTTGATATCAGTCACAAGACTTGAAAAGTAGCAGGTAAAAAGGCGCGTTAGAATGGGTGCAACAATTATGGCAAACAGCGGGATGTGACGTGCTGAAAAAAGGGCCATGTGGGTCCAAAACAACAAAAGTCCAATATCGATGAAGCTCAAGCGCGTTCGGGAGACTGCAAGAATAAAGAAACCCGACAACAGGAGTAGCTCGAAGAATTTGATTGCTGTGACATGAAAGCTTGGCGAACGAAACTCATTGATATTATCAAGCAAATGGCTTGTCCCCACGTAGGCATCAAAAATATGTTTATGCAAACCCCAGCCGTAGGGGTTGATCAGAGAAATGAGAAGACAGAGCAGCAATACCGAAATGAAGAGACCGGCGAGAATTCTAGATTTCTTTCTGATTTCTGCGTCATTAGAGGTAATGCTTGTCAAATAATTCCCCAAGGCGAATATTGCTAACAGAATTAAACCAACAACAAAGCCTCCATGAAGATTAGCCCAAATCAGAGCCATTCCAGGGAGGCACCAAAGCCATTTTGCATCCCCTCCCTCTTGAACTTTGTCTAGCACAAAATACCATAGGAGCAGCAACAGCATGGTAAATAGATGCGGTCTGGCCAACCAATGCACTGAAGCTGCAACTCCGGCCAGGCTGGAAAAGAGGGCACACACCAGGATATTCCCGCCACGGTGGACTGTCCATCGGAACAGAAAAGTGAAGGTAAACGCAAAAGTCAGGTTAGCCCAAAGAACTACACCATTGAGACCGGTATATTGATGTACGATCGCCAAAATCACATCCGCAAGCCATTCCCACGCGTACCAGGGCTTCCCATATGC
>JBGOVH010000468.1:0-3382 GCA_041478005.1 Terriglobia bacterium
AATCGAATTGGCATGGGTAGCCACGATTGACGCGCTTTCTGCGGCTATCGTGGGCTTTCCCTCGTCGACACACCCGTTTACGACAAATGCAACCAGCGCGTTTGTCATAACTGAGGCATTGCCTTGCAGACAAAGTTCTTTAACCAACCACAACATTTTCTATGAAAGTTGGCATCGTTGGCGCAGGACCAGCGGGTTCACTGTGCGGATCAATCTTAAGCCAGGCCGGATCCGATGTTCTGCTTTTCGATTATCACGGAGCGTGGGAGAAACCCTGTGGAGGTGGAGTTACCTCCAAAGCTCTGACGCGCTATCCCTTCTTGCAAGAAAGCCTCGAGCCGCATAGGAACATCAAAAGGATCAAAGTAATTTCCCCCCGCAATGCGGCCGTTACAGTGGGTCTGGAGAGTTCCCTTCATATTTATTCAAGAAAAGTTCTAAACCAAATTCTGTTGGATCGCGCCATTGCCAGCGGGGCAAACTTGAAATCTGAGCGTGTGCTCGATTTCCGGCGGCAACGTTCGCAATGGCAACTTCAGACGGACAAAGGGGCCTATCAGGTTGATTTCCTAATTGGAGCGGACGGGGTCAACAGCTTTGTGCGAAAGAAGGTTGGGGAAAAGTATGTTGCCGAAGATTTGATGATGACTTTTGGCTACCGAACCCAGCGGAAAGTGGACGAATGCATCGAGATCAAGTTCTTTCCAAAGTTCCTTGGCTACCTCTGGGTTTTTCCCAGACCGAATCATGTCTCCTTCGGCATCTGTGGAAGACTCAGCCAACACAATACTCAAACACTGAAGCGGCTTCTTCATCAATTCATGGAAGCCTATGAGACCCATGCAGTAAAGGACGACACCCCCATCCGTTGGGAGGGCAAATCAGGAGATCAACAGACCGGGCAGGGAGGGAACGGCCGTCCTGCAGCTCAGCTTCGGGAAGTTTACAGTGCCTTGATTCCCTCTCTCAGACCCCAAACATTTCGCAGTAATAAAGTTTATGGGGAAGGATGGGCTCTTCTTGGAGATGCTGCCGGTTTTGTCGATCCCATCACCTGTGAAGGAATCTATTTTGCCCTGCGTTCCGGTGAACTGCTGGCACAGGCTCTTGTGGGAGGCAGACCAGCTTCTTACCCTGAGGCGTGCGAAGAGGACTTTGCAGCCGACTTCATACATGCCGCTGAGCTTTTTGAAAAGTTTTACACGGGCAATTTCCTGGGTTCTGATTTCATTACGCGGATGGTTCAAACGACTTCAAGAAGCAAAGTGCTTCAACGTGTCATGAATAGGTTTGTCGCAGGCAAACAGAACTACCAATCTCTTCGATCAAACCTGGCTCGAAAGTCGCCTCAAATATTATTGGAGTTGATGTCTTCGACACTTAGAGAAAAACCGCAATAAGGAGAAATGATGACATGTTGACTAAGAGACAATGCTTTTTAACGCTCGTTCTGTTTTTGTCGTTTTCAGAGCTTTTGCAGTCTGGATCGCAGTCCATCCCTGCTGATTGGGATGCATCTGTGGAGCCTTACTTGGGCAGGTGGGATGTAACCGTGAAAACTGATGCCGAAGAATATCCGTCCTGGTTTGAGATCCTCAAGTTCGGACTCCACCTGGAAGGCCGCTTTGTGGGCAAAACCGGCAGTGCCAGGCCCATTCAAGAAGTGGATGTTGAGAACGGAGAACTGAAATTTTCCCTAAGACCTCAATATGAGAATCGTCGTGACAACCTCGTCTTCAAAGGCCGGCTGGAAGGGCAAAAGCTCTTCGGGACAACGACTAATGAGGCTGGCAAAACTCTCTACTGGACAGCAGTCCGCGCCCCGTCTCTTAGACGTGCAGCCGATCCCATTTGGGGAAATCCCATTGAATTGTTTAACGGCAAGAACCTAAACGGATGGAAACTGAGGCATCCGGAAAAGGCCAATGGCTGGAAAGTGGAGAATGGGGTTCTGGTGAATCATCCGCCAAGTGTTGACCTTCTCAGTGAACAAACCTTTGAGGATTTCAAACTCCATGTGGAGTTGATGGTTCCCGAAAAGGGAAACAGCGGGGTCTATTTGCGCGGCCGTCACGAGGTTCAGGTAGAAGACAGCTACGGCATGGAACCCGAAAGCCATGTCATGGGCGGCGTGTATGGCTTCCTCACGCCGACATCGAATGCTTACAAAAAAGCCGGTGAGTGGCAGACTCTAGACATCACTTTGATCGGACGCATTGTTACCGTCGTCCTTAACGGTGCCATTGTCCTAAAAGACCTGGAGATCCCCGGGATTACCGGTGGCGCGCTTGATAGCAACGAAGGAGCTCCAGGCCCGCTATTTCTACAAGGCGATCACAGCGGCGTTTCATACCGCAAAGTAGTGGTCTGGCCTGCGAAGAAATAAGAATGAGAAGAGATCACAAGTCAAAGACGGCCACGGAGTTGAAGCTGTGAGACAGCTTCAAGAGAAAAGACTTAGGACGCAGATAAACCCGGATAACACAGATCCCTTATGCAAACAAAACCGAGAGAATCTTGGACATTGCACCCCTCCGCGTTCATCCGTGTTCATCTGCGTCCCAAAAAAGTTCTCTGTGTCTCCGCGTCTCTGTGACTATTTTGGTTGCGGCCACAGGCCGCGTAACCCTCCGTGGCTCTGTGGCAACTCCACCTTCTCGACTTTTATCTTCGGCCCCTCACACTCAATTTGTGTGCTTCGATCCCCATCTGCTTTAGAGAAAAGTATTCGAAAAGACGTTCTGGCAGGAACCTCTTCAATGCCAGAAAAACATGCGCATGGCGAGGCGCAGCATATCGGAAACGAGGGCGACCCACGGTAAGAGCTTGGAAGATGAGCTCGGCAATCTCATTGGGATGGCCTGCAATGTTTCTGGTTTTCTCCTGCCGCCGCTGGTACTCTTCCAGGAAAGAGGCATAGGGAGCAGCCTCTTCCAAAGTTGGCTGAATCGCGCTGGCAACTTTGGCAAATTCGGTCAGAATGTAACCTGGCTCAATCAACACGACCTGGATTCCAAAGGGCGCCAACTCGCCCCGCAGCCCATCGGTTATGGCTTCGACAGCATGCTTTGTCGCATCATAAATAGAAGTGAGGGGTCGAGCGATGCGGCCCGCAACCGAGCCTACATTGATAATCCGCCCGCACCGTTGTTTCCGCATCACGGGAATTATCTTTTGGGTAAGGGCAATTAGAGAGAAAAAATTGGTTTCAAAATTCTGCCTTATTTTCTCTAGGGGCACGATTTCGATCGGTCCCCGCTGGCCGTAGCCAGCGTTGTTGACAAGTCCGTCAATCCGGCCAAAAGTATCCAGCGTCTTCCGCACAAGCCGTTCACGTTCCTCTTCCACGGTCACGTCTGCAGCAACAGCCAGCGATCGTAGC
>JBGOVH010000213.1:0-5327 GCA_041478005.1 Terriglobia bacterium
CGGCTTCTACACCAAATACTATTGTTTGGCAATTTAGCGAACGATCATCTAGTTAGGTGCTGGGAAGAGGCTTCAGAGTTGTGGTAAAAGGTAATGTCGTGATTTCACATTCAAGCGAGCCGTCATCGTGTCTCACTCGAAGAGAGGTGCTGGTCTCCAGGGAATCGCGGCGCACATATCCGAGGGCGATGGCTTTTTGCAGGCCGGGGGAATAGGCGCTGCTCGTGATCCAGCCTACTTCCTGCTCACCTTTGAAAATCTTGTCGCCCTTAGAGGCTGGCTGATTACTTGCCAGCAACAAACCGGTCAGCCTGCGATTGACTTGTCCCCGGTAGGTGATGCGGGCGACACTTTCCTGACCGATGTAGCAACCTTTTGTCAAACTGATGGCATTCTTTTCGAGACCGGCCTCGTGAGGCAAAGTGCTCTCATCCATATCCAATCCGTACCAGGGAATTCCGGCCTCGATGCGGTGAATATTGTAAGCTTCCAGCCCGACAGGCTTGGCGCCCATCAATTTCCCTTTTTCCATTAGTAGTTGCCAAAAATCAACCAGGTTTGACCGCTCCAAAATAATGTCGTAACCGATGTGAACGATGCGATCGACACGGCAGATCTGGGCTCTCAGCCCCCCGATTTCGCATGTTAGATGCCCAAAAGGTGGCAAAGGAAGTGGCCCAGAGATTAAATGGCTGAGTATCTCGAGAGCTTTTGAGCCTTGGAATGAAAGAATGGCCAACTCCTCCGATCGATCCAGGAGTTGAGGTCGGTCCCCGATAATGTATTTGCGGAGTGAAGGAGCTAGACTGTCGCGGAGACTTGGCTCTACCGTCAAAACGTAAGAGTCTTCGAGGCAGAAAACTCGGAGGTCGGCGATCATTTTTCCCTGCGGAGTGAGAAGAGCCGCGTAACATCCGTTCCCTGGCTGCAGGGCTTTTATATCATTTGTGACCATGCCGTGGAGAAAACGAGTTCGGTCTTCTCCCTTGAGTTCGAATACTCCACATGCAGACAGGTCGAGAATGCCAGCATCTTTGTGAAGGATTTCATATTCATCATTAACGGAGCTGAATCTTAGCGGGACCTCCCATCCCAAATTTTCTGCAAATTCTGCTCCGGCAGCTCGCTGTGTTTCGATGAGTTGTGATTTCTTGAGCATTTTGAAACTACCCCACCTCTCGATCCGGGTGAGTCAAAGCTCTTGGCACTCTCACGACTCCAGAATGTTTTTCAAAAGTTCATTGACTAGCTGAGGATTTGCCTGCCCCCTGGTGGCTTTCATGACCTGTCCAACAAAGAAGCCAAATGTGGCCTTCTTGCCGTTGCGGTACTGCTCGTAGGTCTTTTGATTCGCAGCAATAATGTCCCGGATGATTTTCTCAACCTCCGCAGTGTTAGTGATTTGTTTCAGTCCCTTCTCGGAGATGACTTCCTGGGGAGTTTTGACTTCGCGAAACATCACCTCAAAAACGTCCTTACCCATCTTGCCGGAGATTTCTCCGCTTTCGATCAGACGGATAAGGTCGGCAATAGATTTCGGTTTGACGGGAGAGGATTCAATTCTCAGGCTAAACTCCTTCAAGTCCCTCAATAAGTCTCCCATGATCCAGTTGGATGCGGCTTTCGGGCTTTGGCATAAGGCCACCGTCTCTTCGAAAAAATCTGCTAACGCACGCGAGGCCGTCAGGACGCCCGAATCATACTCCGGAATGTGGTACTGAGTTACAAACCGGCTCTTCTTCGCCTCTGGAAGCTCCGGCATCGAGGCACGAATTTCATCTTGCCAGGCTTCTGAGATGGCCAACGGTGGCAGATCAGGCTCGGGGAAGTAGCGATAATCATGCGCCTCTTCCTTGCTGCGCATGGAGATTGTGCGCTGGTCGGCTGTGTTCCAAAGCCGGGTCTCCTGGACGATCGAGCCACCTTCTTCCAGGATCTGGATCTGGCGCGCGATTTCATACTCCAGGGCCTTTTGCAGGAAACGGAAGCTGTTAAGATTTTTCAATTCCGCTTTGGTTCCGAGTTTCGTCTCTCCCATTGGACGCACCGAGACGTTGGCATCACAACGCAGACTTCCCTCCTCCATGTTGCCATCACAAACTTCGAGATATTCCAGAATAACCTTTAGACGAGTCAGGTACTCATAGGCTTCTGCTGGGGAATGGATGTCCGGTTCACTGACAATCTCAATCAAAGGCGTGCCGCTGCGGTTCAGATCGATATAACTGTAACGATCTGAGTCTGAAAAACCGTCATGAATGGATTTTCCTGCGTCCTCTTCCATATGGACTCTCTTGATGCGAATTCTCTTTGGTATACCGTTACCTGAAAGGGTGACGGATCCATGCTCGGCCAGGGGCTTGTCAAATTGAGAAATTTGGTAACCCTTGGGCAGGTCGGGATAGAAGTAGTTCTTGCGAGCAAAAATAGAAATGGGATTAATGGTGCATTCCAATGCCATGGCCGCTTTTACAGCCATGATGGCGGCTTCGCGATTCAGTACAGGGAGAGCGCCAGGGAAGCCCAGGCAAACGGGGCACGTATTCGTGTTGGGAGGAGCCCCGAACTGCGTGGAACAGGCACAAAAGATTTTCGACCTGGTTAGCAATTGGGCATGAACTTCCAGGCCGATGACAGGTTCGTAAGACATAAAGTCAATAAGTGTTCGGAGTTCGGAGTCTGGAGTCCGGGGGTCCAGGATCTGGAGTCCGGGATTCGGTGTCCGGCGTATGGGGTTGTAAGCCTGGTCGCAATTTCATCGCTTGACACCGGACTCCGAACTCCAAACTCCGGACTCAAAACAACATCATCGCAACCATCCGGGTAAAGCCCCGGCTTTTCGAGCTTCCTCTTCCAGGGCCGACATCATTTTCTGGAGCCTTTCCTTCTCTTTTTCGAGCTGTTTCATTTGATCGCCAAAGCCGGCCACAATGTACTGATTGTAAGTGTCAAGACCGTATTTGATCCCATCGGACTTGCCACTCTTGATCTTCTCGTTGAGACTCTTGATTTCATTGTCCACGATTGCCATCTGATCACGAATCTTCTTGGCCTGGCCTCTCCAATGAGCCTCACCTTTCTTGGATCTGGAAGGCTCCGCTTTCGGGATGGGTTTCTCATTTGCTGGATTTGACTGTGACTGATGACCCTCGGTCTGCGAGGGGTTTGATCCTCCTTTCGCGAGGTCCTCATTGGTAAGAATTTTGGTGGCTTTTGGCGCCTGGGCTTCAGAACGGTTGGATGCTTCAGTAACATTGAGGTCAATGAGAGCGAGGGGAATTGTATGAAACTGCCCCCGGTTGTCAGTAAAACGGAAATTCCCTTCCATGGAAACTGGTTTGGACTTGGCTTCGATGACCTTGCCATCCTTCAAAACAACCTTGTAGACGGCTAGCATGCACAGCGGAGTCACGAGACCCAGACTTGCACTGAAGAGAGCTGCGATGCAGAATCTAGGCAGAATCCCAGCGTGTTGTTTGTTCTCCATAGCTCCACCGTCAAAAAGTCTAATGCAGGCTATCCGAATACTCAAATGGTTTTTGGAAGGTTATGGGGGGAAATGGGGGGAAAGATCATTCAGGAAGCGCTTTCTATCTTCCGTCTCGATTGAGACCGATCCGGACAAGAAGCTTGTCGGCACATTCCTCTCCGCGGCGCACACAGTCCGGAATACCCACTCCTGTAAAAGCGTTTCCGGCGAGCTGCAGGCTGGGATGACCCAAGAGACGGGATTCGATTTCTGAAACTAAATCCAAATGACCGACGCGATATTGGGCCATAGCCTGAGGATGACGCTCGACCTGGCTGAAAAGGGGTTGGCGCTCAATCCCGAGAAGATCTCTGAGGTTCTGGCGAACGACTCGGATCATATCCTGATCTTCATACTCAAAGGCGCGCGGCTGGAGTGCTCCGCCCACGAAGGCTCGCATCAGAGCGAAATTTCCAGGCGCGCGACCCTCGAACTTGAGATGAGAAAAGGTGCAAGCTAATATCTCGCGCTTTTCAATGGCAGGGACCACAAATCCAAACCCTTCAGGCAAGAGAGGAATGCTGTCACAACGATACGCCAGATTCACGGTGGCCGTTGAAGCGTACCGGATGCTTCTCAGCATTTCAGCTAATTTTGGATCGACATTCTCCAGGAGATTGGCTGATTGATAAGAAGCCAGAGACAGGCAGACAGCATCCGCTTCCCATTTTGACCCATTCTGTAATTGGAGCTCCCAACTTTTGGTTTCAGGCTGAAACCGCAGGGAACTAACCACGGCATTCAAATGAACCGTTTCTGGCAGAAACCTTCTCTCGAGGGCCTGGACCAGGGAATGCATCCCTTGATCAAGAGATACAAAAAGACCGTATCTGGGTCCAGCCGAAGAGCTATTCCCTGACTGCTGCAGGTTTCGGCGCTGCCGAAACATTGCCAGGATGAGGCTGCGGTGTTGTTGCTCCATCTGCAAAAATCGAGGCATGGTGGCCATCAGGCTGAGTTCTTCAGGATCCGAAGTGTAGATGCCCCCGACCATGGGCTGAGCCATGCGATCCAGCGCTTCCTTTCCTAAACGCCTGCGAACGAACTGTGCCAGGCTTTCATCCTGCTGCTGACCCCTTTTTTTTCGGGGCAGGAATAGATCCCCCGCCATGCGCAGCTTTCCGGGCCAGCTAAATATCGAAGTCGTCACAACAGGCCAAATGCGGGTGGGAGCCATCAAATAAAAACCATCAGGAACTGGGTGCAAATTCCCGTTACGAACGATGAAACTTCGACGGTGGTTCTTCCCGGTGCCTATGAGACGTGGCCCGAGGCCGATGCGCTGACACAGAGAAAGTGCCCAGGGTTTTTCGGAAATGAAAGAATCGGGACCCCCTTCGAGAATAAAACCGTCGCGGTGCGTTGTGTGAATGACCCCTCCCAGCCGACTTCCGGCCTCCAGGAGCTTCACCTCCACGGGAAGTTGCATTCGCTGGCTCTCTTCAATTAATCGATTGGTGGTCGCTAACCCAGAAATTCCGCCGCCCACGACAATCACACGAGGCACGGCTTGTTTGGGATGATTGTTCATAAGACAACATGATCACAGATAAAACCGATCTGCACAAGCAGGACCGTTTCACAGGTGTAATGCCTCAGAAGGTGTGAAAAAATTAATAACTGAGCGCGAAGAAGGTTTGTAGTGACGACTTTAGTCGTTTCTTTTCAGCCCGAATTGGGAACGACTGAAGTCGTTACTACAATTTTTTCACACCTTCTCAGTTACGGGGGGAATCGAATTGGCATGGGTAGCCACGATTGACGCGTTTTCTGCGGCTATCGCGGGCGTTCCCTCGCC
>JBGOVH010000432.1:0-3586 GCA_041478005.1 Terriglobia bacterium
AACAGTTAAAGAAAAAGAATTTGCGATTAGCCAAAATGGCTCGGAATATGTCAAACAAGAGCACAGAAATTCCGTAAAGAAGACATTTCTTCAGTTGTTGGGGTGCATGAGCGGGGCTGTTGGCGCCAAATGACAGATTTCCGGCAGGAAAGAAGTTGTTTCGAGAACAAATAGCAGAATGCTTGATGAACCCCGTGACTGACAAACTAAAGAATCTTGAGTGGGGATGTGACTGCGTTTCACTTTTGCTATGGACCTTGTCTGAAATTGATTTATAGAGAAGTGATCACAGACCCAAAGTTGTGTGTGTCAAATGCCAGATGAAGGAGACACCTGAGGATTCTTGACTTTGCTAGGGCACGGGCAGGTGAAATTTTAGTGTAAGGGAATCTTGAGTGGTTGACTACCACTCCACGATGGCTTTGATGACCCCACCTTTGCCGTCCACCCATTGAGGGAAGGCGTTGATCACTGCATTCACTTGAACGTGATGAGTAATCCATGGGGCTATGTTAATTTCACCCGCCTCCATCAAGGCCAAGATTCGCTTGTGTTCTTCCTCTGTTGCGTTGCGACTGGCGAAAAGAGTCACTTCTTTACGGTGGAAATCGGGATCGTGAAACGTCACATCTCCCGAAAATATGCCAACAAAGACAAGCTTCCCGCCGTGGGCTACATAATCAAAAGAGTTCCTCATAGAATGTCCGTTGCCAGTACAATCAAAGACTACGGTGGGCAAATCCCCGGAAAGAACTTCATGGAGTTGCCCCACAGGGTTCTCTTTTCCATGAACGGAGTGGGCAATCTTGTAAGTCTCCCGGCAAAACTGAATCCTATTCTCGCTAATGTCCATGACGACAATTTTTGCGCCACTCATTCTGGCAAACTCGAGGACAGATAGACCAATTGGACCGAGTCCAACAATCAAGACAGTATCCTCGGGAATCAGACTTGCTCGCCGGACGGCATGGGCGCCAATTCCCAGTGTCTCGATAAGCGCCAGGTGCTCTAGTGAAAGTGTTTCTGATTTGTGCAGCTTTGTGAGCGAAACATTGAACTGCTCCCGCATTCCGCCGTCAGTGTGGACGCCCAGGACCTTCAGGTTCACGCAACAGTTTGTTTTGCCGCGTCGGCAGGCAATACATCGGCCACAATGCACGTAGGGAGTCAAAGCACAGCGATCCCCGACGGCCAAACGAAATTCGTTCTTGCCGACAGTGACGATTTCTACTCCCAGTTCATGACCGAGAATCCTGGGATACTGGAAGAAGGGCTGGTTCCCCTGGAAGGCGTGAAAATCTGTGCCGCAGATCCCCACTCGCCTAACGCGCACGGTAGCTTCACCCGGATTAGGCTTGTTTGGAGGGGCCACTTCTACCATCTGGAATTCTCCGGGTTTCTCAAGAATAATCGCCTTCAAAGGGTACTCCTTTGTTGCGGTGTATGACTCTCAGACTTCCGCTGAACTCTCTTAGAATAGGTGCAAGATTCCCCTTGCCATGATGAATAGGATTACACCACCGAAAACGAAAAGCGAGAGTCTAACACCAGGCTCTTCGTTGACTTCTGGCATCAAGTCAGAGGCCGCGACATATATCGTAACTCCAGCCGACAGCGGCAGGCCATAGTTCACCAATCCTCTGAATAACCCCATCGTCAGAATTCCCGCCACCGTAGCCATTCCCAGCCCCACTGAAGCCATCAAAGAAAAGGTCTTACTCTTTCCCGAGGCCAGCATGATCGATGAAATTGTAAATCCCTCCGGCAACTTGTGCAAAATGACCGCAATAAAAATCATGATTCCGAGACGATAAGAGAGAATAAGTCCTGAGGCGACTGCGACGCCGTCGAGAAAGGAATGCAGCATAAGCCCTAAGAATGCCGATGTCCCGACTCTTGGATCCAGCAATTCTGTGGTATGAACCTCTTCGCCAAAGTGAAAATGAGGAGCGAGACCATGCTCGAATAAATGGATCAGCAAGTAACCTGCGAGAATCAATGCTGGAGAGGACTTGAGGATTTCGAAGCTCTCCGGGATCATTTCCAGAAAGGCGGTGGCGAGCATGAAGCCGGATCCGAAAGCCAGGAAATACTTTAAATAATCCTTATGCCAACCCGTCCTAACGATGATCAGGCCGCCAAAGAAATTGGCGAAGGCAGCCAAAAGTCCGAGCAGCAAGCTGAAGACGAATCGATCCAAATTCCTATCCACTATGGCGAAAATTGATTACGTCGCCATCCAGAACAATGTATTCCTTGCCTTCGAGCTTCAATGAACCTTTCTCCCTTGCAACCGCCAGGCTCTTGAGCATCAAAAGTATGTCGCAAGGCACTACCTCTGCACGGATGAAACAACGTTCGATGTCCGAGTGGATAACCCCGGCGGCCTTCAAAGCCGTGGTGCCTCGCTTGATCGTCCAGGCACGACATTCATCTTCTCCCACAGTAAAGAAGGAGATTAGCCCCAGGAGATTGTAGGTCACTCTGATCAATCGATTCAGCCCTGACTCCTTTAAACCATAGTCTGCCAGGAACAGGTCCGCATCTTCACCGGAAAGCTCTGCCAGTTCTGCCTCAATCTTTCCGCACACTGCTGCAATGCCTACGTTTGGCAATACGCTTACTTGCTGAAGTTCATATTGATCGATGATCTGGTCTATATTCGGTGCTTCACTGTCTGAAAGATTTAGGACGTGCAAGATCGGTTTCTCTGTGACAAACATGAATCCTTTAAGGATCCTTTTGCGGTCTTCACTGAGATTCATGAGACGAATAGGCTTCTCGTCCTCAAGCCAGAGCTTACATTCCCTGAGTAATTCCAGCTCTCTTTCCAATTCAAGGTTTTTTAGCTTCTTAACGTCCTTTTCTAATCGCTCCAGTCTTTTCTCAATAATGGAAAGGTCGGACAGAATCAGTTCGAGTTCAAGGTTGCCGATGTCTCGTTTGGGATTGATTGTCCCCTGGGAATGAGGAATGGCCTCATCCACATAAACTCTCACCACGTTGACCAGGGCATCCACATTCTTCAAGTTTCCAAGTTGAGAAGCATTTTGCGCGTCTCCTTTAACCAGTCCGGCCACATCAATATATTCAACCGTGGCGTGAGTCATTTTCTTGGGATTGAATAAGGGTGCTAGTTTGTCCAGACGCGAATCTGGCACAGTGGCTACCCCTAGATGAGCTTCAGCCTTTCCACCAGAAAACTTTGCGACGTCAACGTGAACCTTTGTAAGAATCTTAAAGAGTGTGGTCTTGCCTGCCTGAGGAAATCCAATGATTCCGGCTTTCAATGCTATTCTCCAAATGAAATAGGAATGAGAATGACTCCACAAATCCTGTCTACAGTAAACGAGCCAAAAGCTTTATCACAAAGTCAGTCATATTAACATATTGAGACAGTTTACTTAAAAGAACTTACAATCAATGCGATCGATCAATCCCTAAGAAACGAAAACCTTTGGACGCAACCCGTCCAAAGTTTTTGATAATGGCTGTTCAGAGCAGGAATAGAAGAAGTATCTAGTTCATATAAACTAATGAAAAAATTAAACTTACAGTCAATACCCAGTTCTCTAGACGCCAAAGA
>JBGOVH010000381.1:0-3987 GCA_041478005.1 Terriglobia bacterium
ATTCGGGCTGCCGGCAGGGTGGAGCGAGCGCTCCGACGCACGCTTGAACGCGCGCGGGAGTGCGGGTTTCACCCGGCGAAAATACGTGACCGTATTTATGAAACGGAGCACTCAGCAACATTGCGGCGAAACAGACGTGTCCTTAGGAGGAGCTAACCTGAATTCATGGGATTCAGAACGCTTGCAAATTGGCCTTTCCCTCTCTCAGCCTGGACAATATAATTTGTTTTCTCAGAATCGATTGGTGTCCTCTTTGCAATTCTCATGAACAAGCTTCAGCAGGCTCTGGCAGTCGCTGGTCTGGTACTTAACTTCATCCTGATCCTGCTGGCGCTTCGTAAGGGGCAGCGCAAGATCTGTTACTCCTTTTTTGCTTACTTAACTGTCTCCTTCGTTTCAAGCCTCATCGTCATCAGAACGAACAGCCGGCAATTTTATGTTGCTAAGGAGATTTTCCTGGATTTGTTGACAATCGCTATAGTCTTGGAATTGAACCGAAAAATTTTTAAGCTCTTTCCCAGGGTCAGGATGACTAATTTCCTAGGGCTAGTTGGCAGCATTCTATTTTTTTTGATCTACCATTGGCTGACTCCGCAAACCAATGTGGAGTGGTGGTATTCTTTGCGATTTGATATGCACTCCAAAATCCTGCAAACAGCCTGCGCTGTTTTTCTCATAATGACTGGGTCGATCCTCTATTACAGACTTCAAATTACGATTCCTCAAAAGTACTTGATTCTAGGTTTTCTAGTTTCACAATTTCCAATGGCGCTTGGATTTGCAATAGCAGCGACAACAGGTCGTGATTCCAGGATTGCGGTAAGCTACTTTAATTCCATTTTCTTTGTGCTTGCCTTGGCCATTTGGGCCAGAGTATATTGGCAGTATGGTAAGAATCCTGATCCCATTCCTTCTACTGGTGGTTGCCTGGATAATCCTCATGATCCTGGTAAAGCGCAATGAAGATAAAGTGCGCTCAGACTGGCAAACCCTTCTCAGCCCAAGTGGAGAAAGAGTGTTCGCGCGCGCCAAGAATGAAATTGAAACCAATACCACAATGATTGATGTGGCTGTCAACGAGGCATGGGAAATCAAGCAATTGGGGAACTTCGATGAGGCTCTAAGGTTTTTGAATATTGGGAGCGAGATCATTGAAAGATTCACTCCCAACCTGCTGTCTCTGTTGTCAATCATGACCAAATTCTCACGCATGGTAAGTGCCTTGGCCCCAGTTCAACCTTTGTTCCCCGCAGACTTTCATCTGGCCGAGCTTACCAATTTAGCTTATTTGAATATGCTGTTGAGCCAGGTGGCCATCTCAACTAAACAGAGATTCCGTTTGAAACTGTATACCATTGGGAAAGGCATTTCGATCACCAGCCACTATCTCATCACTCGAATCAAAAATGTGGTTACCCACCGCAGTCCGGAAGAAAGAGAGTGGATTGAGATTGCCAAAATCGGCCAGGACTTTAGCAAACTTTCTGAGGAGTCCGTGAGAAGCTTTCGCGCCTTGCTGGAGGCCTTGTCCAACGAGGCTGCCAGAGACTTAGCTCGGGAGTTATATGTTTCTAGCGATACAAAAAGCTTACCCCCAGGAAGATAAGAGTTCCTGCGGGGGCAGTCCCTTTGCAAGTTTAGATTAACCTCCTGAAGATGATTTCTCCTGACTTCCATCTTCAATCCCGCCAAACGTTCACCTGATGGGCAAATTCCTTACAAGGCGCGTATTGCTGACGATTCCGGTTCTTTGGGGAGTGGTCACCCTGGTTTTCTCTTTCATCCATCTGGTGCCGGGCGACCCAGTGCAAATCATGCTGGGAGAAGGAGCGCAGGCTGCAGATATGGAGCAATTGAGAAACAAGCTCGGTCTGGATCAACCTGTTCTAGTGCAATACCACAAATACCTTAAAGACCTGGCAAAAGGTGATCTAGGCACCTCTTTCCGTTTCGATCAACCTGTTTCCCTAGTCATCTGGAATCGCTACCCCGCGACATTGCAACTTGCCTCCCTCAGCCTGGGAGTGGGGATTCTCATAGCAATTCCACTAGGAATCCTTGCGGCCATCCGGCCAGGACTCTGGCTGGATCGGGCGATTACTTCGGCGACACTGCTTGGCATCTCTCTTCCTGCCTTTGTCTCTGGCCCGCTCGCTATTATTGTTTTCTCCATTTTGCTTGGCTGGTTGCCAGTCTCGGGCCGAAATGGTCCGGCACACTATGTTCTGCCGGCAGTCACTCTGGGAGCGACTCTATCTGCAATTCTGACTCGAATGGTGAGGGCCGGCATGATCGAAGAGCTTCAGGAAGAATATATCAAAACTGCCCGTGCCAAGGGCCTTCCGGAGTCCAGGGTGTTATTGAAACATGCCTTGAAAAACAGCTTGATTCCGGTCGTCACGATTGCAGGACTGCAGTTCGGGACACTATTAGCGGGAGCCATCATTACGGAAACAATCTTCTCCTGGCCAGGAATCGGGCGTCTCACGATCCAGGCCATCAATTCTCGCGATTACCCTTTAGTTCAAGGCTGCATCTTGATCATCGCGTGTACTTATGTTGCCGTGAACTTACTAACAGACATTGCCTACGGTTTTCTCGATCCAAGAATCAAGTATCAGTAGGGAGCGGCAGCACGGCCCCGTCAAAGTTCTCCGCCCTCCCTGACGGTCGGGCTACTGAACGACGCGGAGGCCAGGTCAGTAGCCCGCCGCGTATCAGCAAGGGCCAAAACGCAGTTCATCACATGCGGGACTTTGACGGGGCCCTGAGGGAGGCAGAAAACTTATGCCATTCCAACTACTGGGAGACATCAAAAGGAATCCACTGGCCTTTTCAGGATGCATTGTTAGTTGCTGTCTCGTTGCCATAGCCTTGTTTGGGCCGGCTCTATCTCCGTTTGATTTTGATGCTCAAAATCTGCCTCTCCGGCTTAGCCTCCCCTCAAGCGCACACTGGTTTGGGACCGACGAGCTCGGGAGGGACATCTTGTCGAGGGTGATTCATGGGACAAGAATCTCGATGCTTGTGGGCTTTTCGGTCGTTCTTTTCTCTTCCTTCGTTGGAGTCAGCATCGGTTCGGTGGCGGGCTATTATGGTGGATGGCAGGACGAAGTCATCATGCGGCTGGTCGATATCCTAATGGCGTTTCCAGGGATTCTTCTCGCCATTGCGTTAGTCGCCTTTTGGGGTCCGGGGCTGGAAAAACTCATCTTTGCCCTGGTTGTGGTGGGGTGGGTCGGTTATGCGCGCCTGGTTCGCGGGCAAATACTAAAAGTAAAAGAACTGGATTTTGTCAAAGCTGCGCGTTCTTTGGGTGCTTCCGATTTCCACATCATTTTCCGGCATCTTATTCCAAACATCCTCCAGCCTGTTCTGGTACAAGCCAGCATTGGCATGGCCGGCGCCATACTCGCTGAAGCTTCGCTAAGCTTCCTTGGTTTGGGGGTTCCACCTCCTCTACCTAGTTGGGGGGCAATGCTCAACGACGGACGCAGTCATCTTTTCGACGCCCCACACCTTGTTTTCTTTCCGGGACTAGCCACCATGTCCGCTGTTCTAGCTTTCAATTTTCTGGGAGATGGGCTGCGCGAGATCCTAAATCCAAAACTTCGTGTTTTGTCCTTGAAACCGACCCAATAATTTCGTTCCTCTGAAAATATTGTTTCTGTTGCCCCTATCTCTTCACCCGGCGCTTCGGTGAAAGCTTATCACCCCTCAATGGAAAGGGCGGCAACCAGACAGGATTACTCTCCCCTCGCCGCAGCGGGGAGAGGGGTAAGGGGGTGAGGGGGACCTCCATGCTGTCATTTTCATCGGTCATGGCGCCGCGCAGCGGCATGAGAGGCTCCTCTGAAAATGACGTTCCCCCTCCTTGCACAAGGAGGAAGGAGGGGGTCAGGGGGAGGTCTGCGAACTTCCAAGCACCACCCCCCTGAAGTCCCCCCTCGTCTAAGGGGGGGACGATTATTTTCATCCATCGTGGCG
>JBGOVH010000314.1:0-4429 GCA_041478005.1 Terriglobia bacterium
AGCAAGCCAGTGAAAGGAACGTTGTCGCTGTATCCTTTCGCAGATCATGGCTTCGACTCGCGCAACGGATCAGTCCTTTGAACAAGATGAAGAAGGAACTTTTCACTCGGCTCAGGACTATATCCAAAAGGCAGGTACGTTTGCAGATTGCAATCGGGCAAAGCATTTCCATAAAAGTTGGCTGCAGAATGGCAATCTACAGTTCTGAACGGCCAATTGGGAAAATAATGAATAGTATGAGTCTTGAGCTCAAATCCTTTTCCAGTGCGCGGAGTATCAAAGTAGGGCCAAGCGGTGGTTGCCACAGCGACGATATCACCTTCATCTAGGTTGGGTGGTTTGGAAAGATCAACGGGTTCGCCACCTATTCTGTCCGAATAATATTGAAATCCCCAATGGCCTCCAAAATAGAATTTGCCTTTGTGTTGCTGCAGTAAAGGAAAAACTTGCTGAGTCACAACATTCCGATAACCGTTGGCAATCTCCAAATCGCCGACAGCTATGGCAAGAACGATAAGGAAGCTAATAACTATGGGTGGAATACTAGTCCAATTTCTTTGACTCAGTCCGGACTGCCGAAGAATCAGGAGAATTGCCGGAGGCGCCAAGAACAAGACATATCGAACTGATGTAAAAAATATACCACCCTGGAAGGCCAGCCCAGCCAGGATCCAGATCACCAGCACAGAACTCTTAGCGTTTCGATCCTTTATGCACCTCCATCCTTCCCAAAAACTCAGGAAAATCAAAATACAGGATAAAGTAACACTCAGACTAAATATCAAACTTGGCATGAAGTCATAGCGAAGCCGGGCTGCCAGCCAGCATGCACACAAAGAGACATAAATGGAAAGCGCGAGAATTATTCTTCTTTGGACTAGTATCTTCGATATAAACCCAATGCAACCCAACGGCAAAACACCCAACCCCACTGTAGAAAGCACACCGATGAGGATGAATAGCCTTGGAGTGTTCAGAGGACTATTCTGGAAGGCAGCAATGGCCAGGAAATGCGCTTTCCCATACCGAAAGAAGGTAAATCCATTCCATAGCAACATAGAAAGAATTGGAGCACCTAGAATGATGATCAAACTCTTCTTTCGCTTGCTGGTGATAAACAACCATATTAGGACAGGCAATAAGACCAGACCGTTATACTTGGCAATCGGACACAAAAAGGCGGCAACAAAAGATGAGGTCCAGGAAAAAAAATCCCCTTGCGCTTCATAAACCAGTGCAAAGGCCACAGCGGAGACGAAGAACGAAAGCATGGCCACGTCTGGCATCAGAACCTGGCTGCCCAAGAAGAAAGCCGGAGAACAAATAAGGAGTGAGACTGAAATTAGTGGGTCCACTTCGAAATCACTTGCCAGAATGGCAAAAGAACAGAGCGCCACTAGAGAGAAAGGAAGCATGGCGACATGCATTGAGATTTCAGTTGACGGAAATAAAGCTTGCCAAAGCGCAAGCCAGGCAGGAACTAATGGAGGGTTAGCCAGGATATCAAGAGCTGACTGTGGCGTACCCAACCAATTTATTCTGAAGCCATAGGGGTCGGACGGTCTTAGAGCAATTTGTTTGGCAATGGCTAAGATGTTTGGATCGTCAATTCGGAATGCCGAGGAAAGGAATGGGACCTGGAGGGTAATCCAAATAAAGGAGAGCCAGAAGAAGAAACGTTTTCGATGCATGGATTCAGCACTCATTCAGGCCCTGTCATCAATTTGTCGCTCTTGCATGATTCCCAGACCTCATTGGGTACCAACCCTCTGCTAAGAATAGGGAGAGACTCTCCTTGGGATTGACCGGACTGCCTAGCTCCATAGGCACTTCGGATATTCTTGCCGCACACTCCTGTATCTCATAGACTGCCTGGCGGAGCCAGGAAACAGTATATGCCCCCTCGTACCATCCTTGTGGTCCGTGAGGAGCCGGTGGCAAATGTTCAGGAGGTTTTGATGTGGAGGAAAACAGCGGGCTGCCCGCCAGCCATACTTTGTGACCCGATCTTAGGGTGTCCTGAATCCTATCCAAAACGGTCTGGATGGGTTCAGGCTCCATCATCTTGAGCTTGATGAGGTCGTATCGGTGGATCCGATGATCTTCAATACTAGGTACCGTCATCCAGGGAGTCGAACCATGGTAATAGCGCATAAAAGAAGCCCCAGGCCACCATGGAAGCAGGACAATCAGGTCTTCTTTGTCGGCAATCGCTTCTAACTTCGCTGCGATGAGATCAATGTTTGTCTGCCGTACTTGGGCAGCCTGCCAACTGTTACGAGAAATGAGCACAGCAAACACGACGAAAAAGCCAAGGCGGGCAATTCTCCAAAGAATCTTGTTATGGACAACCAAGTTTGTGGCTGCATCGAAGAAAACGGCCAAAAAGGCCATCAGTGATATGTAATACCATGGATCCGTGATATAGCTTAAAATCTTGAGAAACAAAGTGTAGAGAAAGATCCCAAGAATCAGTGAAACCACGAAAAATACGGCTTTGTGTCTGTCCGCTTTGTTGGATTCGCAGGGGCGTCCCAAGATTTTGTGGTGGCAAACCTCTAGCACGATAACGAGCAAAAATAACCACAACCATGGAATGGCAGCACCGGAGGGGAGAACCGCTTCATAGAATTTGGCTGGGATCCATAGCAGGTTCAGCGGGATCCGAAACAGAATCCTCCAAGATTGCCCTTGTGTTAATACCCCAATGTATGGGAGCAATGTAACTGCAGCGATGAAACCTATCCCTAACAGCAGTCCAACCGTCTTCCAGGCGCATCTGCAAAGGCTAACGACAATTCCACCCACACATACCGCCAGCAGGAGGACCGAATTGTAGAATAAGCACTGCACGCTTATTACAGCAGCCAGAGACGCAAAGATGACTCGCTTGGGCGTTGGGTTCTCAACCACAAGCCAGATCGCGGCAAGCATCAACAGCATTAACAGAATACCTAAACCATAGGCCCGAAGAGAATCACCAATTCGAATTGCTGTTGGGCTGAACCCAAAAAGTAGGAGCGAGATGAGGGGCACGCAATTACCAATGCGCAATACAACCCACCACAACACCGCAACGGTGCTAATGCCGATGATAAGGCCAACTACTCGCAAAGCAAAATCCGTATCGCCAAAGCCCAAAGCAGTCCAGTAACGCAGCACTAGAAACCACAGCATAGGGAAAGAATCATACTCGTTCATTCCCCAGACCATTGAGAGAGATGACAAATTGGCTAGATTTAAGCAGTTGACCTCATCACGCCACAAAGCTCCTGCATGCAGGAGCACTGACACGTGAACCGCAATTAACACTAGGGTCGCCAGCAACCCTGCTCCCAGCTCAATCTTGCTGAGAATTTCACTCCATTCGCTATTTAAGATCATTCTGTTCCCCTTACCCAAAGCAAAGTCACTTTGAATTTCTGGAGAACTAATGAGGACTTGTGATTGTAATTCCCTAGTCATCCGAATGTTGGTTTAGATCAGCTTGACGAAATGCCCTACTTGATAAATCGACCCTAGAAGTATAGACATCGGTTTCAACTCAATGATTCGAACCCTCTGAAAATAGGCTGAAGCAGCTTTGGCCACATCGTCATGTGTCGAGAAGTGATGTTCACCAATATTGCAGCCAATGCACCGGAACATGGCCCTCATTAGGGCCCTCTCGACTGGAACCCCGTAGACTGCCTGACCGCCCGGCTTGAGTACTCTGCTTATCTCTGATATGGCTATTGGCAGTTCCTGAGGTCTGAGATGCTCGAGTATGCTAATCAGCAGGACTGTGTCGAAGAAGTTATCCTGAAAGGGCATACTCAAAACGTTTCCATTAGAGAGGTTGGTTCGAATACCCCTCTGAGCGAAAACTGAAGTCACCTGTTCGACGTTTGCGGTAAGATCAAGACCCCAGATTTCCCTGTATATCTCGGCAAGACTTAAAAAACTAACCCCGCTTCCAAAGCCAATCTCGAGGACTCTTTGCCCTCCCCTGCATTCTGCAAGACAAAGCTCGACACGTCTCACATACATCTTCCCCAGCACCGGATAACGGTAAAAGCGGATGGGATCATTCTGATTTACTCCGGCATATTCCGCTAGGGGTAATAGCTCAAGCCTTCGTCGCGTTCCAGCCTCCATTGAATCTCCCTAGTTGCGCAATAGGACAATTCGCGCAAACATCGCCAAACTCTTGTTCATTGGCTGCATGAATCGTTCAATCCCCCGCCAGAAACCAGTAGCGCAGCCCGGCTGCAGACTGCGCATCGAAACACCACCACTCAGCAAGTATCGCAGAGGCATGATTGGCTCAATGAGTTCGATGCGCCATTGAGGAAACTCTTTCTCAAACGTTGTTCGGTCCCGCTCAAAAACGATCCATGGCAAGGCTCCGTTAGCTCCCAAGAGGGGGCCAGAGGAAGGAAACTCCCAC
>JBGOVH010000380.1:0-3987 GCA_041478005.1 Terriglobia bacterium
AAACAGCCCGCTGTTCCTGAGAAAACCGCGCCGAGTCGAGCGAAAATTGCTCCCAAAGTTATGAATCTTGTTTTGAATATTCATCCATTCTCCTGCTCTTTATTTCTTCCCCCGTACTACAATGAATGAAATCTGCTCCTCTGTCTTGGTTTCCTTATCAAAGCTTTGCTGCAGAGTGGTTCTTGCGGGATACCCATCCTTAAAGAAGGTTCGATATAGATCATTCATCCTACCATAGTCCTCCATATCCTTGAGATACACGGTAGACCAGACCACATCAGAAAAATCCATATCCGCTTCTTCCAGTCCGTCCAAAAGATTTCGCATTGTCTGCCGGAGCTGCAATTCCATGTCTGGCGTGACAATACCTTGGCCCGGAATGAATCCAGATTTGGCGGAAACGTAAAATGTATCTCCATACAGAACACCCGGGCTGGCTGTGGGACTTGGTGGCATGTTGCGCGGCTTAATCGCTTTGCGCTTGGATAAATCACTTCCAGCAATACAACTGAACACAATAGGGTCGCCTTCAGGCAATTGAAGCACGTTGATTGTTCCACGTCCTGGGGTATTTCCAAATTCAAAGTACGTTGCGTAGACCTTATTCATATCTTCATACGGAATAAATTTGTCCATGTAAGGATTGACCCAAACTACATTCTTATAACTCAAGCCTGCCGTCTTGAGAACCTCGCCCACATTCTCTAATGCTTGTTTTACCTGATCCGAAAATCCTTCAGGTTGCTTGCCTGTGCTGGGATCTCTGCTTCCCTGAGCTGAAAGATATAGAACATCACCAGCCAGAACTCCAGGGGGATCCACGTCGGTCCGGCGAGGAAATCCTGCCGGCCAGATTTGCTTCTTCATCGTGGCATTTGTCACAGCAATACAATTGATTTCAATCTTGTTTCCTGCAGGCAGATCTGCAATGCCCAGAACTGTTCTGGCTGGAGGGTTCTTCCCGATCATCTCCCAGTAAACTTTATTCATGGTTTGGTAGTTTTTCAAATCGGTCAGATACACATGCATCCAAACAATATTGTCCAAATCCATGCCGCCGCCATCCAGAATGGAGCGCACATTATTTAGGCACTGTTTCACCTGCGCTTCAAACCCCTCAGGTTGTTTCCCATCGGCATCCTGGCTTCCCTGTCCTGAGACATAAACCGTACTCCCCGCCTGAATGGCCGAACTGTAGGGGCGTCCATGGGGTTTGAAGTTTTTCGGATTAATCACTCGCCGCTCCGGCGTTTCAGTCAGCATGAGACTCGACAACCAGCAAATCCATAAGCCAAGCACTATGGGTCGTGATCGATAGGGTTTCAATTGACCTCCTTATGCCAAGTTGCATTCAAATAGTTACAAACAGGCTAAGTCCCTCACCCCCAGCCCTTCTCCCAAAGGGAGAGGGGTGAAGGCGTGACAAGCCTTCACAAGGCCGGGTGAGGGGGCGGCTTGACTTGAAACCTGGGAGTATCTTTAGGTTTCAACTTGCCATTACAGCGGCACCGCATGCTGCTTGATGTAGTCATTGACAACCGGCTTCTCCGGCCCGATGTAATGAAATTGCTCAGCGTACTTCAGCCCGTATTTACGGCCCAATTCGGCGTTCTCCCTGAGCAAGAACTCTTTGATATACTCCCGGTTGGCCGTTTGATCGTCGTTTCCGAGGAGTGGTAACCGCTGTTTCTTGGCAGCCAAGCCGGCTCTCAAGTTTGCGCCTGCCTCACCTGCAGGTCCTTGCGCTTTGTTCATAAGCAAAACATCTATTTTTCTCTCGAAAGTCGAGCCAATGTCTACGATGTGGTTGACGCGTTGCTGGAAGCGAGCGAAGTAATATTTCTCGCGCACGGCATGGAGCTTCAAACCTGCAGCAAAGTGCTCCGGATAATCCTTATCCCCATTTGCCATCCAACAGGCCGCCTCCACGCACTGGGAAGTCACGTAATGATCGGGATTCTCTTCATAATGTCCCCAGGGATCGTAAGTGATAATGGTGTCTACCTTCAGCAAGCGAAAAAGAAAAATCAGCCGCGAACGCAGTTCTGGTCGCGAAATTCCGTCCATCTGATGATTCCCGTAATTAAGGTCAAAGCTCTTTTGGAAGCCTAGCACTCGGCCTACTTCCTGATTGTCTTTTTCATTCGCGAGCACCGTGTTGGCAATGGATCCAGGTCCAGCCATATCGTCATTGGTTACACGAATAAGATAAGCTGTGTATCCTTCATTGATCAGTTTGCCAACAGTGCCAGCAGCAAAGATGGGAATATCGTCTGAATGGGGCTGGATGGCCGCCAGGACTTTTCCAGCATGAGGCTTCCCCGGGGCGTCCCGTTCGATAACAAGATCCCCGTGGGCCGTGAATTCAGGCGGCTGAGAACCTTCCGGAATTTGTGCGATTGCCTTGGTACTCATGAAAAGAATCCCTGCCCCCATCAGATTCTGCATGAACTCGCGCCGTTTCATCAGTGGTCTCCTTTTTGGCCTTGAAGCTGTGAAAGAATTCGTGGGTCGGCGAGGAAGGCGTCCATCTTAGATCATCCCCCTTTCCCAAGGGGGGACTCGTTCCAGGTGCTGCTCAAGTTTTTCACACCATCGAAACGCAAAATTACGTACCCACCTTTGGAGTGCGCTATCTGGCGGCCGCTTTGGATGGCGCCAGCCCAGCTTGGGTCCTCGGGTCGGAACCTCGATCAGTCAGGTAGACTTTTGCTTCCCGATACAAAACAAGTGCTGATCCGAACGAATGAAAATACAGCCTTGTGAAATGGCAGGCGATGCCAGACAGCGTTCGTTTAGGGAATTGCGTTTCAGCATCGCAAACTTTGGTCCGGCCTCCAGGACGACGGTCTCGCCACCTTCGTTTACGAAATAGATCTTGCCATCTGCAGCCACGGGTGAAGCAGAAAAGACTCCACCAGTCCGCTCCTTCCAGAGAGTCGCTCCATTGCTGGGATCCACACAAAAGACAATGCCATTCTCTGTCGCCATATAGAGTAGCCCCTGATAGTACAAGGGGGAAGAGACATAAGGCGCGCCGGTTGGAACCCGCCAAGTCACATGGGTCTTGGAAACGTCGCCTTTTCCTCCAGGACGTATGGCCATATAGGGCCCGCTGTTATATCCACGACTGGCATAGAGCATCCCATTGGCGTAGACCGGCGTGGGAACCGGAACCCGGCAAAATTCATCTGTGTACCAGAGGAGATCGCCGGTGTTTGGATCATAAGCATCTATTCTCGGATTGGAATTTACAATAAGCTCATCTCTATTCAGACCCTTGGCGATAAACGGCGTGCTGTAGGAACGGAGTCCTTGGCCGCGATCCACTTTCCAGAGAGTCTTGCCGGTTCGCTTGTCCAGGCTCAATAGGTAGGCAGCCGGATCATGATCGCAAAGCAATAACAAGGAATCTCTATGAAGTACGGGAGAACTCCCATGGGCCCAAAGCAGCTTGAAGGGGCTAAATTCCTTGCCAATGTGACGTTCCCAGATAACCTTCCCTTTCAAATCAAGGCAAACCAGCTGTCCCGTCCCGAACCAGCAATACACGAATTCTCCATCGGTAACACAGCTCGGGGTTGCCAGGTTATGCTTGGGATGGACAGGAGTGAGATCTTCACCGGCGTCCAGTGGATACTGCCACAGCAGGCGGCCTGAGGCCAAGTGAAAGCACTGGACTACGAAGCGAACCTTTCCGCTGTCTGGCTGATTGATTTTGGCATCGCCGGCAGCACGAACCTCGATGGGGCCCTCGCCGATTTGAGAAGTCAGGAATATTTGATCACCCCAGACAATGGGAGTTGATGTTCCACGCCCTGGCAAGGATACCTTCCAGGCAATGTTCTCCTCCGCACCCCATGAGGTGGGCAGTCCTTTTTCGTTGGAAATCCCATTGGCACCCATTCCCCGCCATTGTGGCCAGTTGTCCGCCAACACAACGAAAGCCAGCAATCCAATTGAAAGAAGGCCCAGAAAAATTCTCGG
>JBGOVH010000102.1:0-7652 GCA_041478005.1 Terriglobia bacterium
CTGCGGTACGGGGTCGGTTTCTCACCTCATCATAAACTATGAGTTCCCCCTGCCCAGGAAATTCACAATCGCTTCCGCAAACTCTCCAACTGGATTTCCATCAACCACGGCCGAAAGTCCAAGGACATGACGCCGCCGGTCAGGAGCTGACGGCGCGGTTGCACGGAGTCGAATACACCCTTCCGTTCGAGGAGGGATGTGAGTCTCTCCGCTCAGGTGATCACTCTTCCATCCTTCCGGCGGGTTAAGGGTGACTCGGACTTTCATCGGCTTGGCCGAATGATTCATCACCCGAGCTTCCATTTCGACCAGACCCCCTGCGAGAGCGGTTTGCCGGTATGGGTAAACACGAATCCAGCACGGATCAGTACCGAAGTTCACTTCATTGTGAGGAAACAGCCTCTGATAAAGCCTTTCGCGCTCCCGAAACAGGGCCATGCTCCTCTTCAAATACTCAGGAGAGACGGGCAGGGGACCCCAGTGGGCGGCGATGAGAAGATTGGGCTGGGTTTGCAACAGAATCTGGAAACACTTTTCATAGCCGGTATCGCGGCCAAGGAAACAGCGGTTCTGACTGCAGTAGTCATCAACGCCCCAGTTGGCAAAGGAATCTCCAGTAAAGAAGACTTTGTAGCCATCCTTCTCCACCAGGAGCCCATCATGGTAAAGCGTCTGCCCAGGAAAGTGGTAGGCGGTGAGTTTGAAACCCTTCCACTCGATGGATTGGCCGTGTTCCATCGGATGATCGACGCGGATTGATTCCGGAAAAAGGCAGGGCATCTGATAGGCCAGCGGGTTTTCGATGATGTCCAACATCTCGCGCTGTACATAGACCTTGGCTCCGAAGCGCCGTTTGGTCTCGTTCACCAATTGGGTGTGGTCGTCATGATAATGGGTAATCCAGATCCCTTCGACCGCGCCGATTTCTCCGGCAGCCTGAAGTCGGGCCAGTTCCTCAACTGCCTTGGGATGCCCGCAATCGGAGATAAACACTGACTTGTCTTCAGCCACAATGGCCTTGGTGGTCGAGGCGATATCTCGAATCCAGCTTGGATAGGTCACCTTCGGCAGTGGCTGAAGCATGGGCGGCCTGTCCTTCGGATAGATGCCGTCAAAATAAATCCGCCAGGCGGCTGTCGTCAGATAATTTTCCATGAGAGCGTCCAGGTTCTGCTTGAGCTGGTTCACCGCGGACACGGGGTCCGTCATCACTATCCCGTGCGAAGGAATCAGCAGGTCTGGCTTGTATTGAAGAACTCGGTCCAGACTGGCTTTGACCTCCTCGACGGCACCTCCGAATCCCCAGTAATCACCTCGCATTCCCGGGAAGCGCTTTTGCAGACTGTAGATTTCCCAAATCTGACCGGGGCCGGAAATCAAGTCGCCGGTGAAAGCAACCCGCTTGCCACCCAGTTCGACGAGGTAAGTGACGGACCCGTCCGTATGGCCTGGCGTGTCGATGACTTGGAATTTCAGGCCTTCCCACTCGTGGACATCGCCCCCTTCGACTGCGCTTGTGACGGGGACCGAGTCTCTCAGTGTAAAAAGATGGGGCCGGAAATCGTAGCGATGGTCCAGGATGTTGTCAGCCGAATCCCAGAATCGGTGCGCTTCGTCAAAGAAGTGTTTCTCCTTGACTGGAACGGCCACTTTCGTTCCTGTTACGACCAGACGAGAAACAGACGAGCACTGATCACGATGATGATGGGTAAAAAGGGCCCAATCAATCAAGCCCCCGCCAGGGGCGGAATCGACCTCTCCCGAATCAATGAGAAGCTTCTTGCCGTTTCGTTCCAGAAGAGCCGCGTTGATCGAGCCCTTCAATAGCCGCAGACCGGGAAGAATCGGCTCAATGGCAGAGGCCTGCGGGTGGGGGTTTCCCAAGCTTCCCTCGATTGGCCAAAACAGAGGAAGAACAGCCGCACTTTTGAGGAATGCGCGTCGGGTTGAAACAGAATGCCGTGAATTCATGATGTCTCCGGGTTAAGCAGACCTGATCAAGAGGATGCGCTTCTTTGCGCTCTATGCGTTCCTTGCGGTTCCTTTCTCCTCCGTCCAGACAAACTTGCGAATCTCAACTGCTTGATGTCTTTCAACAATCCCTCCTAACCACAAAGAACACAAAGACCACAAAGAGAGGAACGTCAAAGCTTCTTTTCCGAACCGCGCCCCACAAGTTGGCTTGAGGCACTCCTCATCCTGTTTGCCTGTCAAAATCCTCACTGACGGCCGTTCTGCCAATGAGACACGTCTGGCAACACTTTCATATCCGCCTTCAGCTCTCAGAATCTCTGTGCTCTTTGCGGTTACAGAACTTCCCCCTCATGGCAAACGCAAGAGATTATCGCTCAACTGTCGGCCTAAAAACTACTACCGTGATGATCGAATTCCCGTTTATTCTACTATGGTGCGGGTCCCAGGGTCTCTAGCCGGGGCCAAAGGCCACAGCGGGGGGTTGCCCCCTATGCTGCGCCTGACGGCCGACGTCACGTCCCACCACCCCGCGCTGGCCGACGCCAGATGAAAGCTTATCAAGCTTTCATCCCCTCCTTGCTTAAGGAGGGGAGTTTTCCCATCAGGTTATTTCCGAACAACGCCTTTAGGCGCAAAGACAGGTGCGGAGGTTATTAATCGGATGATTCTCTTTCTGAGCGAGCAGGATGTGGATCAACTCTTGACAGTTCCCTTGGCCATCGATGCTGTTGAGGAGGCCTTTGTCCACTTAGCCTCCCGCAAAGCTGAAAACCTGCCGCGGCGCCGTTTGCACAACCGCGAAGGGATGCTTCATCTGATGGCGGCTTCCCTGCCAGAGCGGGGATTCATGGGCTTTAAAGCCTACACGACTTATCCGAACGGGGCAAAGTTTAAGATTTTCCTCTACAGTACCAAGACGGGTGAACTGCTGGCAATCATGGAAGCGGACCGACTCGGACAGATTCGCACTGGAGCTGCCAGCGGTGTAGCAACACGTTGGATGGCGCGTCAGGACAGCCAAGTTGTCGGCATTCTGGGATCAGGATGGCAAGCACGGACCCAGTTGGAAGCGGTCTGTCATGTGCGCCGCCCCAATCAGGTTCTGGCCTTTAGTCGTTCAGCCGATAAGCTCAGGACGTTTTGCAACCAAATGCAGCAGCTTTTGCAGGTTCCGTGTAACGCTGCCAGCTCGCCTGACGAGGTGGTAGAAGCCAGTGACATCTTGATCACTATTACAAACTCGGCCTCGCCTGTCTTCGAAAGTGAACGGCTGCGAGCCGGAACCCACATTAATGCAGCTGGATCTAATTCCATTCTGAAACGGGAGTTGAGTGAGGCCTGCATACAAAGATGCGCCTCGATCGTGGTGGACTCCAAAGAACAAGCCAGGCTTGAATGTGGAGAGTTCCTGGTTCCCCTGGAAAAAGGCATTCTTATCTGGGAAGGGATTCGTGAACTTGGAGAAGTTGTCAGCGGCCAAGCTATCCCTAGAAAGGATGCCAGAGACATTACGTTATTCAAATCGCTCGGTCTGGCTCTGGAAGACATAGCCCTCGCCGGAAGGCTTTATGGCTTAGCCGTGGAACAAAAAGTGGGAAGGCGTTTGGATTTGTGACCCCGAAGAGGGCGGTTGGCCAAAGAACAATATGGGCAGGACTTACACAACAAACAAGGAGACCCACCCATGATCTACATCGAATACGTCAGTCGTCGTCCCGGAGTCCTCTTGGAATCACCTGGAAACCATTCTGAGTTTTTCCTCCGCCCATTTCAGCCGCTGTTGTGCCTTTTCATGGCTTGGATTAACCTTGAGGGCTAATTTGAAGTACTCGAGCCCTTCTTGAAGCTTTCCACGATCGGTCAAAGCGAGGCCGAGAAGGTAATAAGCCCCAGCATCTGGCTTCAGGCGGAGGGCATTCTGATAGTGAGGGATAGCTTCATCCAGTTTCCCTTGCAGATAGAACAGGGCACCCAAGTTTATCTCCGCTTGAGCGTTGTAAGGATTCCACTGCAGAGTTTTTTGGTAAGAGTCGGCCGCTTCTTCTCCCTTTCCAAGCTCCGTGAGGAGATTCCCCAAGTTGAAATGAATTTCGGCAAGCAACCGAGTTTCCGGTTTAAGTTCTAATGCCCGGCGATAAGCAGCCAGGGCTTCTTCTCTCTTTCCCTGCTGTGAGAGGATAGACCCAAGGTTGTTATATGCCAGTGCGGAAAACGGATTCATTTCCAAAGCATGACGGATTATCTGAGTTGCCTCCCCCAATCTCCCACTCTCTTGCAGAGTGACAGCCAGGTTGAGCATGGCATTTACCAGGTTATGACGCTGCACCCCATTTGTGTTGGGATTGGTTTCAACCGCCTTTGAAAAATGGTCAATCGCTTCCTCCATCCTTCCTTGTTCCCTCAAGGCAAATCCCAGGTTGTCATGTGCCACGTAGTTGTTTTTCGTCGAAATCAGTGCATGTTCAAACAAGCTCTGACTGTCTTTCCAATGACTCAATTGCTGCATGGTTACCAAGCTCATCACGAACAACACGCCAACGCCAGCATAAGCTAAACCATTTCCGTTCCAGCCATAATGATCCCTTGCCTCCTTGATGCTCCAAACGATCAGGATAAACACACCTATGAGGGGGATATAAGCATACCGGTCGGCCATAGCCTGGTCGCCGATTTGGACAATTCCAATGACAGGAAATAAAGTGCCGAGGTACCAGAGCCACCCCAGGCCCAGATAATTGAACTTTCTCGCCTGCCAAATAAGAAGGACAGTGAGCCCAATCAGACCGACGCTCGAGCTGATGACCAGCCCGGTGGGCAAAGAACTTCCTGGGTGGGGATAAAATACTGCCAGGTTTGAAGGCCAAACCATTTTAGTTAGATACCCCATGTATGCCACAACTGCATTAGCCAAACGGACTCCAAAGGATAACGAATCCATGGACCTCAAGTCGCTGGATAATCGCTGTGCGTGGACTGTAATCCAACTATCTACTGCTGCCAGCGCAAACAAAGGGACTTTTTCCAGGATGAGCTTGACCCATAAATGATGGCCGGCAACCGGAGCATTCTCTCGTTTCTTAGCAACCTTTCTCCGGCGGTAGATTTCCGGGTATGCTTGATCGGGTAACCATCGTTGCAGCGGCCAGAAGTCCAACAGGAGCAGGACAAACGGGAGAGTGACAACCATCGGCTTAGACATCAGCCCTAAAGCAAATGCAAAAAGGACCAGGGCGTATTGTTTCCATCCCGGCCGGCGAACGTAATGTGAATAGGCCCTGATCGTGAGTAAAGCAAAAAATGTGCACAGCAGATTCTTGCGTTCTGCAACCCAAGCCACCGACTCTACGTTAATTGGGTGCAAAGCAAACAAAGCTGCCACGAAGGCACTGGGCCAAACCACTTTCGTCATTGAATTCAGAACCCAGAACAGTAATGCTGCATTCGCGGCATGAATGCCTGCGCTGATCCAATGATGGCCCGCTGCACTTAATCCGAAAAGCTCAACGTCCAATAGATGAGACAACCATGTCAGGGGGTGCCAGTTTCCGATGTCAAGCGCGGTCAACGCCCAGAACACATTCTGCCAACTCAGACCGGATATCACTCGAGGGTTTGATGTGACGTAAAGCGGGTCATCATAACTAATGAAGGCATGTTGACCAACAGAGCTATAGACAAGCAGGGTGATACCAGCCAGAAACACAGGGATGACCCACGGCTTACTATCTTTCATTTTTTCAGATTGTTTCTTCATCTGCGAGGAGGATGAAACAGCCGGACTAACCCTTATCCGAAGCAATCTTCACCAGCCCTTCCCTCTCCAACACCCGCAAGATCTCATTAGCCACAATTCCGTATCCATAAGGTGTCTGGTGAGACAAATCAATGAAACAACGAGCTGGATCCTCTTTCTCTATTAGGGGAATCAAGGGTAATCTCAAATCTTCCGGAATCTTCAGATTGATCTCCTTGAGCTGGCGCGCCCACGTGTACACTGTGAGCCATTCTTTCTTGAAAGTATCTAAGGGGAGAGTGACCAACCCGCTAAGAGGCCGGCCAGCCGGACCCAGGATGAGAATCTTTTTCCCCTGTACCTCGTCGATACGATGAGCTGTGGAAAGAACCAGCCCCTTACTGTAGAAGTCCAATTCCTCTCTTCCGGCAACATCGGTGACCCCCAACCGATGTGCTTGAGGGATAATCTCATTCAGTTTCTCTGCCTTCTTAAATAAGAGAGAAGGATAGTCCGGGACAATCAAGAGAATCTTCCTTTGCTTACAAATCATCTGGAACTTGGCCAAGTTGGTGGAAAACTCTTCGGGAGAAACCCGATACGTGAGTGTTTCGGATTCGTCTTTAGTTTCGGAAATAATTCCTGCCCTGCCGAGAAGAAAGCGTAGAAGCTGGAAGAGCTTGAGAGACTGAAGCCTTTGAGTGGCGGCAAGAAGCGGGGGCCAAGGCATCAGCACTCTACTGTCGGGTGTAAAGGCCGGCTGGCTGTCGTTGATTCCGAACCACGCAACGACCACGTCAGGTTGAAAACTCAAAACCTCTCTTTCAAATAGGCGTAGCCCTTGAAAGGAACTATAGCCCATAACTCCGAAGTTGAGAACTTCCACAGGTCTCAGCCCTTTTTGTTCCATCAACTCCGCTACCTGCTGCTCCAGCGTCATCTGAACTGGGAGGTGAAGACCAAAAGTATTGGAGTCCCCAAGAAAAGCGATTCGCAGCGCTCCTGGTTTCTTCTCTTTTAAAAATTCTGGACCTCGAAACCCACGAGAGTTTGTGGTGTACTCAATGGTCTTGCTGTGATTCCGGAGGATTCGGCGACTCGGCCGGTAACGCCAGAAGAGTTCAGAATCCAGCGCAAAGTTTTCAGAATCTGTCAAGAAGTTTTGGGCAAAAACGAACTGGGGGATTGGGGATTTTACCAGCGGATGGTCAAAACCACTCCAACGCAGTATGAACTCGGCCCCAACCAAGAGGAGAAATAGAAAGCCTGCTAGTGTTGCAAGAAAAATCGCGATGCGCCGCTTTGTCAAAGGAATAGGCTCAACCTTAGTATTGGCCTGAGAAGTTCCCTTTGGCTTTCGCATGCGATCATGCAAGGCAGGCTTCTTCTTTCTCTTCCCTTTGACTTTCACGCTCGACTCCATCTAGACAGGATGCTGCTGACGAATCCGTCCGATTGAACCGATCAATGCTCGCAAGGAGCGATTTCGGCGTCAAGTGAGAATATTGGGCACGGCCCGGTCAAAGTCCTCCGCCCTCCATGATGGTCGGGCAACTGAACAGCGCATAGGCCAGCTCAATAGCGGCGTGTCAGCCGGGGCCAGATCCCAGTTCAATCACTAGCTAGTTTCTGTCGCAAAACTCGGCAAGGCGCTCCAGGCCTGATTCAGTCCCGAAGGGACGGCGGATCGTAGCCCAGGGTGGAGCGCAGCGGCGACAGCCGCAAAGCGGAACCCTGGGAATACAGAAGAATCGATCCAAGCTCCGGAGGGGCGGCGGAAACCGCGCTGGATAGGGGATCCAGCAGACCTTCCGTCGCCCTTCCAGGGCTCTCTTCTCATGGCTTTCTTGCATCCCAGGGTTCCGCTTTGCTCATTGATGTCAACTTAAGGCAGGACCGTGCCCACGATTGGCGAAAAGCACGCCAATCATGGCTACCCATGCCC
>JBGOVH010000340.1:0-4171 GCA_041478005.1 Terriglobia bacterium
CAGTTTATGTGCAAAACGAGCCTGATCGAGAACTTTCAAATTTGGCTGTAAATGATTGACAGAAAGAGTGCCCGGGACCGGAATCGAACCGGTACGTCCCTTTCGGAACGAAGGATTTTAAGTCCTTTGCGTCTACCAATTCCGCCACCCAGGCATGGTTGAAAGTTTCCATGCGGTAGAATGATGAAGGTATAGCATTATCTCAGGAGGGCTGTCAACGCTTCGATCCGAGGTCATGATGATTGCCACAGAGACACGGAGAGATAGTGCGGCCTTGGGCCGGTAACCGCAGAGGCGCGGAGAAAGAACTTGGGATGCAGATCTCTAAACCGCGTTTCTCACCACCAAGACACAAAGATACCAAGAAAGCATTTCTCTTCTTAATTCTCTGCGGCTCCGTGCCTCCGTGGCTATCCTCGTCTCATCACCTAACGAAAATCGCGTTGCTTGAAAGTCCACTTCTATGTAGACTGTCGCCTCAATAAGTGAACCGAGTCTGACTTTCTTTGTTTTGGCGCAGCTGCCCCAGTTACAATTAAACGCTCATATTGACAGGCCGTCGGATGTCGTTTTCTCCATCCTGACAATCATTAGGTGGAATCTTGCAAAAAGGAGTCTTCTATGCATTCTTGGAAAAATTGGCTGGCAGGAGTTTGCGGTTTTTCATTATTGACTGCCTGCTCAAGCCAGAAACAAACTGGGGGTGCATCATCTTCCGGTTCAATTGATCGTCCACGTTTTGTCTTTGTCACCAACGGGAATTCTCCCTTTTGGGACGCAGCTCGCAAGGGTTTGGACGACGCGGCAAAGGAGTTTGGTGCTGAGGTTGAGTTGATCCGCAACGACGGCTCACCGGGTGGACAAATCCGGCGCCTGGAACAGGTAGCCGCTCAACGCGATGTAAAGGGGGTCATGGTATCGGTAGTTGAGCCGAACGCCAGCGGCATTATTGACCAGATGAAAGCGTTACGAGCCAAAGGCATCCCTGTTCTGGCCCTCGATAGCGATGGGCAGAAGGAGACGCGCGAGGCGTATATCGGCACTAACAACATAGAAGCCGGCAGGGCCCTGGGTCGTGTTGCGGCACAGCTTCTGCCAGAAGGCGGCAAGGCGGTGGCTTTCGTAGGAATGCGCTCGGCTCAAAATGCATTAGAGCGAGTCAACGGTTTCAAAGAGGGTGCCGGAGAGAAAATTCAGGTTGTCGACGTGATGGAAGACCTGGTGGACGTGAACAAAGCCCGGCGCAATGTTGCGGCCGCGATGCAGAATCACCCGGACGTGAAGATGCTGGTGGGGATCTGGTCTTACAATGCACCCGCCATTGTGGACGAAGTGAAAGCCGCCGGAAAACGGGCCAGCCTGAAACTAGTCACCTTTGATGCCGAGCCCAACACTCTCCTGGCGCTTAAGGAGGGATTCCTTGATGCCACTGCTGTGCAAAACCCTTATATGATGGCCTATTGGGGCGTCAAGGTTTTGAAGGCGATCCTCGCGGGCGACCAGGCAGTCATCAAATCGATTGTTGGCGAATCTGGAATCAAAGACACTGGAGTTCGCCTGGTCACACCGGATGACACCACGGTTACAAGCCCGTACCTGATTCGCTTTAGTGAATTTAAGAAAGACCTCGATGCCAAGGGCCTGACTTCCTCATGAACTCTCCGTCAAGCCGACAAGCTCGCCAATGGAAATCTACTCTTGCCACTCAAGAGTTTGGCCTGATCATGGCCAATCTGGTTGCGTGGCTCGCGATCTTGGTGCTGGACCCTCAGCACAATTTCGCTTCCGTGGAAAGCGCACGGCTGTTGTTGCGCGAAGGAGTCATCCTGGGAATTTATGCCATTGGTGCCGCTGTCGTCATCATCGCTGGGGGGATTGACCTTTCCATTGGCTCCTTCATTGCCTTTACCGGCGTGGTTTGCTCAATGCTGCTGCGTGCTTTTGGCGGCGAAAACCTTACGGCTCATCAACCACTCCCCTTGTGGGTGATGGCCGTATCAATTCTGCTGACTCTGCTGGTTGGGCTCATCATCGGGCTGTTCCACACGATACTCATCATCAAGCTGGATCTTCCTCCATTCATTACGACCCTGGGAACATTGGCTGGTTTGCGCAGCCTGGCAAAGGTGCTTTCCAACGACGAAAAAATTTCGGCTAACAATGATGCCTTTCGGATGCTTTATACAGTCTGGTGGGTGCCGGCGCTCATTTTTTTGGTGGTGGCTTTGGGCATCGGATTGTTGATGCAAAGAACCAAAGTCGGGCGTCACCTGTACGCCCTGGGTGGCAATGAAGAAGCTGCCCGATTGAGTGGTTTAAGCATAGGACAACTTAAGGCCATTGCCTACTCGATTGCCGCAGTCTTGTCTACTGTCGTTGGCATTCTTCTGGCAGCCAGACAGGGACAGGGGGATGCCGAAAGCGCTGTGGGCTACGAGCTAAACGCAATTGCTGCTGCTGTTGTAGGGGGATGCAATCTGCGGGGAGGCCAGGGAACCGTGTTGGGAAGCGTCCTGGGAGTCTGCTTCTTGACCATTGTCGTAAACGGAATCGCCAATGTCATCAAGGTAGACTCGACCCAGTGGGAGGGGTTAGTGATGGGGATTGTGCTTATCCTGGCCGTGGCGGTGAACCGGCTGAGGAAAGGGAAGGATTAGCCGGCCGCATGCTTGATGAATAGAAGCCAATAATTCTAGACGCCCCTTTGCTAAAATATACGTATTGCAGGTGTGGTCGTTCATCTCAATTGGGAGGATCCGTGATGGGAGTGGATGTTGATATCAAAGCGATCCACGAAAAGGTGAAACTGGAAAGCGCTTTTCTTGAAGTGCTCAAGCGCGAAGTCAAGAAAGTTATTGTAGGTCAGGAGTACATGATTGACCGGATGCTGATCGGCATTCTCTGCCGGGGTCATCTGCTGCTTGAAGGAGTCCCAGGGCTGGCGAAAACATTAACAGTGAAAACTTTGGCAAGCGCTATCCAGACCCGCTTTCAGCGCATTCAATTCACCCCTGATCTTTTGCCAGCCGACTTGATCGGAACCATGATCTTCGACCAGAAGCATGGAGAATTCGTGCCGCATAAGGGGCCCATTTTTTCCAATATCATCCTGGCTGATGAAATCAACCGCGCCCCTGCCAAGGTCCAAAGCGCCCTGCTGGAGGCCATGCAGGAGCAGCAGGTAAGCATCGGGGACACAACTTTCAAGCTCGATGATCCATTCCTGGTCATGGCTACCGAGAACCCTATCGAGCAGGAAGGGACTTATCCTTTACCCGAGGCACAGGTTGATCGGTTCATGTTTAAATTGCTGGTGACCTATCCCAACAAAAAGGAAGAGAAGTTGATTCTGGAGCGAATGACAGACTCAGTTGAAATTGCTGTCCAGCCTGTGATCCAGCTCAGGGATATTTTTAGCGCTCGCGAGGTGGTGAACCTGGTGTACATGGATGAAAAGATCAAAGATTACATCGTGGACTTGGTCTTTGCAACGCGCAAGCCGGAAGAGTACCAGGTTGACGCCAAAGACTTGATCCAGTATGGGGCTTCTCCTCGCGCCACTATTTTTCTTTCCAAAGCTGCCAGGGCCCACGCCTTCATGCATGGCCGGGGTTATGTCACGCCCGAAGATGTCAAATCGATTGGTCTGGACGTCTTGCGTCACCGCATCATCCTTACCTACGAGGCAGAAGCAGAAAATGTCACTCCAGAAGAGGTCATCAAACGAGTTTTTGATAAGGTGGTAGTACCCTAAGTAGAAGTGACGAGTGAAAAGTGAAGGGGGGAAATGAACAGCCTATTTCCTTGTCACTCGCCACTGGTCGCTCTTCGCATATGCTTTCCAAGGAAATCCTACAACAAGTCAAGCGTATCGAAATCCGAACTAATCGATTAGTCAATGAAGCCCTGGGTGGGGAGTATCACTCGGTTTTCAAAGGACGTGGTATGGAATTCGATGAAGTTCGCGAATACCAATATGGCGATGACATGAGAACGATTGACTGGAATGTTTCAGCTCGACAGGGACGTTTTTATGTCAAGCGTTATGTAGAAGAGCGTGAACTCACGGTCATGTTGTTGGTTGACCTAAGCGCCTCAAAGGATTTTGGCACGGTCCGGCGCCTAAAAAATGAGCTGGCTGCCGAACTGGCAGCGCTCCTCGCGTTTTCAG
>JBGOVH010000417.1:0-3745 GCA_041478005.1 Terriglobia bacterium
AAAAGGCCGATGCCAAGCGGGAGGAGCTGGAAAAGAAAAATAAAGAAATTCAGGATTTGCAGAGGCAAATGCAGAGACAGGCCAGAACCTTAAATGATGATTCCAAGGAAGCTCTGGCAAAGAACATCGACGTCAAGACCACCGAATTACAACGCGCACAGGATGACGCACAGAAAGAGTTCGGCCAAATGCAGAATGAAATCCTTGGACGAATTGGCAACAAGGTTGGCCCTTTTGTTCAACAATACGCTAAGGAACACAATTTCGCGGTGATCGTGGATTATTCCAATCAGAATTCCCAGGTCATCTACTTTGATCCGAGCACCGATATTACCGACGATATCATCAAGCGCGTCGATGCGTCCCAGGCAGCCCCGGCCCCTGCACCGCCTGCTGCCAATAAGCCCAAGTAATGAAGTCCGATCTGAATCAGTCGCAGTACTCATCGACTGGGGTGGCGCCTGCTGAGGTTAGCGCTTCCCCGGTTCACCCTTCATTCAGCCCACAGGAGACATGCCTTCGCAGATCCCTGCCCCCTCAAGTTTGACGAGTTTGCCGACCGAGTGGGTTCCAACCGAGATCCGGGTCCGCTATGCCGAAACCGACCAGATGGGGAAGGTTTATTACAGCAATTATCTGGTGTGGTTTGAAGTCGGGAGAACCGAATATTGCCGCAAGCGCGGTTTTTCATATCGGGATTTCGAACGGAACAATGATGCCTATCTTGCGGTTGCAGAGGCCAAGTGCAGGTATCACCGCCCAGCTCGGTATGACGACGTGATAGTGATTCGCACTCGAATCGAAGCATTCCGGAAACGTACCGTTCTGTTCCAATATGAGATCTCCCAGAGGGAGACAGAACATTTGGTTGCCACTGGAAACACATTGCATGTCGTTTTAGACGCCAGGGGCCGGCCAAGAACTTTTCCTGAAGCTTATGCGAAGTACTTTAAGTAAACTGAAAAACAGATGAGCCACGGAATCACACGGATTTTCCGTGTCTTCCGTGTGATTCATTGGCCCTAAATGGCGCTTCCGCTTTCCATCACTGGAAACGACCTCACCATAGAGCAGTTCTCCCGGGTCGTGCTAGATTACCTCCCTGTCCGGCTCGCTCCTGCGGCACAGTCTCGCATGAAGCGATCCCACAAACTGATTGAAAAGTTCGCTTGTGAAGAACGGCCTGTTTATGGCATCAACACCGGCTTTGGAAAATTCAGTGACGTTCACATTGGCCGCAAGAAAATCGAAGCGCTGCAATTGAATTGACCTGGTCTTACAAGCTAAGAAAGAGAGGAAGGCCAGATCTGTTGGCCTTGTCGGAAACTGTGCGGAAATCCTGCCGGAATTGGGTCAGGGGGAGGTTTGTGAAACTTCCAACCACCCCCCCCTGAAGTCCCCCTCGTCTAAGGGGGGACGATTATTTTCATCCATCGTGGCGCTGCACAGCGGCAGGGGGAACTCCCTTAAAGATCGTCGTCGTTCTCGTCCTCGCAATCAACCTTTCGAAAAACCGAGCACGACGACGAGAACGAGGACGAAATCAGTGTCATCACTTGGCCCGCCTGAATGAGTCATTCAAGGCTAACTCTTCTTTGATGTCACTGCAAAAAAAGCCGCTAGTTGCTGTTCTGCCTTCTTGCTCCCACATCCGGGACATTTGATTTTGGACTTGTCATGCTCTGCAACTGTTAGTGTGAGCGAGAACTTTTTCTTGCAATCCAGGCATTTATATTCATATACCGGCATGATACTTCCTCCTTAAAGATCTCTAATTGCGCCTCTAGTTTAAATCTAGGCTCTTTATACAACTCAGTCAACCTAAGTTGAGTTCGAATGATTGAGAGTAGCCTGCAAAATTCCGACAGGTTCCAGGTGTGATCCGTTTAGTTACGAGGCGACTCACGATCCCTCTGGGTAGCCACGCTGAGCGCTTTCTGCGAGGCGTGGGCATTCTTGTTTTACCGTGAAAAACCACGACTCGCTGCGCCGACCGTGGCTACCAAAATCCTCTACCCGAAACTAACGCATTACACCCAGGCCCAGCCTTGCGTTTGGCCCACAGGTGGGCGGACAGGCTTTCTGTCCCTGCCTGGGACACGTTGACTTGAGTCTTTAAAACCCCTACCCTTATCAAGCCTTTAACTTCGCGCACGCGTGGACATTCAAATTGAGCCCTCTTCACGGCTCTCCTGAGATTTGGAATTGCCTTAAGAACACAACATCATGAAGCTACGAATTACACCGGTATTGTCGGTTGTAACACTCACTGTTGTCCTGGCGGTTGCGAGCCATCATAATTTCCTGGCCGTTTCTCCCTCAATTCTCAAGTTCACCCGTTGGATTGCCATCGCCGGGCTGGTTTCTTATGCTTTTGGCCGCAAATCGCTCACCACCTGGATCCTGGTGAGCATGGCGATTGGAGCAGAGTTGGGCCATGACTGGCCTGGCGTTGCCGTGAATCTGAGAGTGCTCAGCCTCGTTTTCCTAAGAATGATCAAGACCGTTATCGCTCCTCTGTTGTTCGCGACTCTGGTGGTTGGGATTGCAGGTCATTCCAACCTCAAACAAGTAGGGAGGATGGGGATAAAGGCCCTGGTTTACTTTGAAGCGGTCACAACCCTGGCTTTGTTCATTGGATTGGCCGCCATCAATATCAGCAAGGCTGGCGTCGGCGTGAATCTGCCTCCGAGCGCGCACACCGAGACACTTGCCGCAAAAAGGCAGGCAGCAACCGACATCATCCTCCACATCTTCCCAGAAAACGTGGCACTGTCTGTTGCAGAAGGACAGGTTTTGCAGATCGTCGTTTTCAGTATTGTCTTCGGGATTGCTCTTGCGCTGGTCAGTGAAAACAAGAGACGCCCGGTGCTTTCCTTTGCGGAATCGCTGTCGGAAACCATGTTCAAATTTACGAATATCGTGATGCTGTTTGCACCCGTTGGCGTGGGAGCCGCAATTGCGTATACGGTCGGTCACATGGGGTTGGGAGTTCTGGTCAACCTATTCAAGCTGCTCGCCACGCTTTATGTTGCTTTGTTGGTCTTTCTCTTCGCAGTGCTGCTTCCGGTGGCACTGCTGGCCCGTGTTCCACTCAGAAAATTTCTGAAGGCGATTGCTGAGCCTGTTTCGATTGCTTTTGCCACCACCAGTTCAGAAGCTGCCTTGCCAAGGGCCATGGAAGGAATGGAGGCTATCGGTGTTCCGCGCCAGATTGTGGCTTTTGTGATGCCCACCGGCTACAGCTTCAATCTGGACGGGACGACACTCTACTTGTCGCTGGCTTCTGTCTTTGTAGCTCAAGCGGCCGGAATTCAGATGATCTGGAGCCAGCAGTTATTGATGGTCTTCACCTTGATGCTCACCAGCAAAGGCGTGGCCGGAGTGCCCCGTGCATCGTTAGTTATATTGTTAGGCACCGCGGCCTCTTTCAACCTGCCCGTCGAGCCTATCTTTATTATCTTGGGAATCGATGAACTGATGGATATGGCCCGAACATCGGTGAATGTGATTGGAAACTGTCTTGCCACGGCAGTCATCGCTCGATGGGAAGGGGAGTTTGGCAAAGAAGAACCTTCCGCTGTGATTCGTGAGGCTGTGGCCGAGTGAAGCGCGCCGCTAATCCACAAATCAATATTTGTTGGTAATACTCTTTTGACAACATGGTATTATTCTATTGTGATTTGGAGTGGACGTGAACAATTTGTCTATTAAATTGCCTGAAACACTAGATTCTCAATTAACC
>JBGOVH010000434.1:0-3581 GCA_041478005.1 Terriglobia bacterium
AGTCGCGTTTCAAACCTCCGATTTGAATAGAGTCGGATCCAGATACTTGGACGGGAGACGGAGGCTCATCAGCTGTTTGAATTACGGTCAGAGACTCTGTTTCTAGCAGTTTCTCCACATCCTCACGGCCCTTTAATGTCGAGGCCCCAACAATACCAACACGGAGCTTTTTTGATTTAGATAGGGTCATGGAATCGAATGCGGAATCTTATGGGTGAGGTGGGCGGTTGCTCTGCGAGAAAGGCTGGCGTCGCCTCTCAGCAGGTCCTTGATTGGCCTTATTTGGATTCGTCTGTGCCGGAAACAAGGTTTTCAGAAGGAAGAATAGCTTCATTCCTGTGCTTTATGATCTGATAGATCTTGAGTAGGAATCCTGACGTAGCATAAGCCGTGGCAATCAATAAGAGAACTACGTGAGAATAGAGGTAAATTAGAGCTACCAGCAATGCCAGCAGGGAAAAGATGAGATGAGATTTCCTCATATCAATTTCTTTGAAACTCGGGTAACGAATTGTGCTAATCATCAAGAACGAGAGCAAAGCGAGCAGCATGCTCCAAAGCGCTCCCACCGACCAATGATTGATTGGGTCAGGTGTAAAATGAACAACCGCTGCAATCAGTCCAGCACCCGCCGGAATCGGCATGCCAACAAAGTATCTCTTAGAACTAGTTTGTAGTGGTTGAGTCTTGACACTTTGGATGTTGAACCGAGCCAGGCGCATCGCTCCACAGATCACGAAAGCGAAACTGACAATCCATCCGATTTGCTGAACATGTTTTGCGTAGGGAAGATCGGTGGGAACGATGGATTTCATTCCCCAGATGTACGCCAGGACTGCTGGAGCCAATCCAAAGGCGATGACATCAGCAAGTGAATCCATCTGCACGCCGAACTCGCTGCACGAATTCGTCAAGCGGGCAATTCGCCCATCCATCCCATCAAACACCACTGCAAAGCCCAGAGCAATGGCAGCCAGATCAAACTCTCCCTTCATGGTATTAATCACTGCGTAGAAACCGCAGAAGATGGTTCCGATGGTAAATAGGGTTGGCAGGATGAAAATACCACGACGTGGGCGACGAGCCTTTGGTTCAGTTTCAAACATGATTCAGCCTTGCAATGATGCTGCTTCCTCCGTGGACTTTATCGCCTAACCTGACGGCCAGGTTTACATTCTCAGGAAGAAAGATATCCACGCGAGACCCAAACTTGATTAGACCAATGCGCTCACCCTTGTCCACTTTGTCACCTTGCTTCTTCCAACAGACGATCCGTCTCGCCAGAATACCCGCAATTTGACTCAACTTTATTCTATATGAGCTGTTACCAATCACCAAGACATTCTGCTCGTTCTCCACGGAGGCACTCGGGTCAAAAGCCACTTTGAATTTTCCGGGAATGTAATGAACACTCTCCACCTTGCCTGCGATTGGAGAACGGTTGATGTGCACATTAAATATGGAAAGGAAAATTGAAACCCGAAGGGTGTGGTCTGGTTCAGGAACAATGCCGACAATCTTGCCATCGGCAGGAGAAACAATGACTGAGGCATCCGGTGGTATCGTTCGCTCGGGATCGCGAAAGAAAAATGCAATGAAAGCCGTTAGGACTAGAAACACAAACCCTGCTGCCTTCATTCCGGTCGAAAAGAAAAGCAAGGCAATAAGGGATAAAGCGATCAAGAATGGATAAGCCTCTTTGGCCATTGGAGAAACCAAAAAAAGGGGGAATCCATAGGATTCCCCTCAATCGTTGCTATTCGTATTCTTAAAGAATGATTGGTTTGGAAAATCTGGCTCCGGACTACCTACCTTAAAGGACCTGTTGAACTGGCGGATTGCTGACGAAATTTCTGAATCATGACTTCCATTTGATCTTTGACCTGGAGTTTCTTTTTCTTCAACTTGACTTCTTCAATCTTTTCGTCTTCGTTAAGGTGTCTTTTGTGAATGAGTTTCTCCAACTGCTCATTGTAAGTGGTGTGTTTTTGAGCCAGCCGCCTGAACTCTTCATTGGACTGCAAGAGATGTTCTTTGATATCTAAGGTCCCTAATTCCATCACCCTACCTCCTTATCAAATGATTGAGGATTGTGACTTTCATTCCTGACCTGCCCATTTCAAAACCGTAGCATAACCACAAAATCAAAACAAGCACAAACTCACCCTTTCCCAAAATCCGCAACTCACTTTGAATCAGGCTCTTGACGAGATTCCTTCAGAGGTTCAAATAGTCCTTGAGACGCTTGGAGTGGGAACGGCTGACAGGGATTTCCGTCTCCTTCTTGTCCCCCATCTTAAGCTGCAAGGTCCGGTTAAACCAGGGGACCACTTCCTTAATCTTGTTGATGTTGACCAGAAATGAGCGATGGACTCTCCAAAAGACTTCCGGATCTAAGTTGGACTGCAATTCTTCGAGAGTCCTGAAGTTGGTTTCTCCGGTCAGGTCATGCGTCGATACCAAAACAACTCCGTCGGAGACATTGGCAAAAATTACCTCTTCAGAATCTACCAACAGATTGCGATTCTTATCTTTCATTAAGAGCTTGGCCTTTTTATGAGTCGAAGGGGAAATCATGCTCAAGAGAGTTTTAATCTGGTCATTGACCACGATTCCAGATTCAAGCTGCCTCTTAGCTCGCTGCACGGCTTTTTCAAGCCTTGACTTCTCGATGGGCTTGAGAATGTAATCCACTGCACTGACATCGAAGGCCTTGACAGCATATTGGTCGTAGGCGGTTACAAAAATAACCTGCGGTAACGCATCTTTTTCGGCAAGCTGTTCTACAACCTTGAATCCATTCAGTCCCGGCATCTCAATGTCGAGAAAGAGCAAATCAGGTTCAAGCTCTTCGACCAATCGGAGGGCCTCAATCCCATTTCGCCCCTGACCAATCACTTTTACTTCAGGGACGGAACTTAAGAGGAAATTGATTTCCTCCAAAGCGGGCTGCTCGTCATCAACGATAATGCAAGAAATGGGCATCACCCAGCCTTTTCTCTTACGATTCCCTCGTGCAAGGGGATCTCTATGTGTGTAAAGGTACCTTCGCCTGGGATACTGTTTACCGTGAAAATGTAGTCTGACTGGTAGAACACCTTCAGCCGTTCGATAATATTGCTGATTCCAATTCCGGAGTTGTAGATATTCTGAATCTCCGTCTCATGGATTCCGACGCCATCGTCTTCGACCTCAATGCTGATTCTATCCTGATTCTTCACCGATCTGATCTTGATGCTACCCCCCTCGATCTTGGGAGAGATTCCATGTTTAATGGAGTTTTCAATAATCGGCTGTAGGATCATGCTTGGGATCATGCAACTGAGTGCTTCCACGTCGATTTCTTTTTCGATTCGAAGCTTATCCTTTCCGAAACGGATCACTTCAATGTCCAGGTAATTATCTATAAACTCCAGCTCTTCCCGCAAGGAGACAAAGTTCTCGTGGCCTTGGAGTAGTTTCCGCAAGATGTGAGAGAGCTTAATTACCATGGTTCGAGCTTTGGTGGGATTAGTACGTATCAACGAAGAAATCGAATTGAGGGTATTAAACAGGAAGTGCGGATTGATCTGGTTAGCCAA
>JBGOVH010000392.1:0-3932 GCA_041478005.1 Terriglobia bacterium
CAACTTAAGCGATGTCATGATCCCTGTAGGGGATCAATTTGAATAGCCACGGGTGAAGCAATGGGACACCAGTCCCAGAGCGGAACCCGTGGTTTGGTGAAAAATGCAATCCAACCCCAAAGGGGTTGAACCGGAACTGCTGGATATTCAACCCCTCCGGGGTTGGTTTCGTAATGGTACGTAAACCACGGGTTCCGCTAGCGCGCTCCGCCCGTGGCTATTCACATTCAACCCCTTTGGGGTTCAATTTGGCTTAGGTTGACACCAATGCCCCGGGGAAACAGGCGCAAGAGCCTATGAAAACCCGTGCTTTTGAATTCAAACTCATCCATCAGGTGGAGTTCTCAGAAACCGACATGGCTGGTATCGTGCACTTTTCCAATTTTTTCCGATATATGGAAGCGGCAGAAGCCGCGTTCTTTCGCTCCCAGGGGTTCTCTATTTTTCCAGCCAAGACCGATTCGACCGTTGGCTGGCCACGCGTTCACGCCGACTGCGACTTCAAAAAGCCTTTGCGTTTTGAGGACGTGGTTGAAATCCACCTTCTGGTCCGCGAAAAAAGAAGAAAATCTTTTGCTTATACCTTTATCTTCCGCAAATTGAATCATCAGCCCACAGAAGAAGTCGCCCGCGGCACTTTGGTGGTTGCCTGCGTGAAACGTGATCGGGCGAACGGAAAAATGGTCGCAGTAGAAATTCCGGAATCAATTGCAAGTAAGATTCAAGAGGCGCCTCGAGAACTTTTGGAGATACGCTCTCAGAATCATTCCTGATGAATAACTTTCAGCCTGCTGATCGCAACACCATAGTAGCCGCTCAACTCGCAAAACTAAAAGCACTGCTGGCCGAGCTTCTTTCAACCAATCCCTTTTACACTCGAAAACTTCTGGAAGCTGGAATCTCACCTGCCATATCAGGACTGGAGGAATTTGCAGCGAGCATGCCTTTCACTCTGAAGCACGAGATCGTCGCGGATCAGATGGAGAACCCGCCCTATGGCTCGAACCTGACCTACCCGCTGGAACGGTATACGCGTTTCAGCCAGACTAGCGGCACGACGGCGAATCCAATCCGGTGGTTGGACACGCCTGAAAGCTGGGATTGGATGCTCGACAATTGGTCACAGGTGTACAAAAAGGCCGGGGTTGCGAGACGTGATCACATTTTCTTTGCATTCTCATTTGCCCCTTTTCTTGGGTTTTGGACAGCTTTTGAATCTGCCGCGCGCATTGGTTGCTTGTGCATTCCCGGGGGTGGTTTGAGCAGCGCTGCGCGCCTGCGAATCATGCTCGACAACAATGTTACGGTATTGTGTTGTGCACCTACTTATACCGTCCGGCTGGCTGAAGTCGCTGTGGAGGAGGGTGTAGATCTTGCAGCTTTGAAAGTAAGGACGATTATTGTGGCAGGAGAACCCGGTGGCAGTATCCCAGCGACCCGCGCCCGTATCGAGCAGCTGTGGAAGGGAGTTCGCATCGTCGATCACCACGGCATGACCGAAGTTGGCCCTGTCAGCTATGGCTGCCCGGAGAAACGGAACATGCTCCATGTGATTGAGTCTTCTTATATTGCCGAAATAGTCAATCCCGGTAGTGAAAAACCTGTCGAAGCCGGCGGCATGGGTGAATTAGTGCTGACAACCCTCGGGAGAACAGGCTCGCCACTCTTGCGTTATCGGACGGGTGATTGGGTTCAGCCCATCAAGGATCAGCCTTGTGCTTGTGGGAGCTATGAGCTGGCGCTGCAGGGAGGAATCTTGGGAAGAACAGACGACATGGTGATAATCCGCGGCGTTAATGTTTACCCGAGTGCTGTCGAGGACATTGTCCGCGGGTTTCCTGGAGTGGCGGAATATCGCGTCGAGATCTTCTCTCAGCAAGCGCTTCCGGAAATGAAAATGCAAGTCGAACTAGTGCCCGCCTGTAAGGACGAAGCAGAGGTGGCTGCCCATCTGGAAGCAGCATTGCAAAAGGCCTTTGCCTTACGTATCCCTGTAATCATTGTTCCCGGTGGAACCCTGCCTCGGTTTGAGATGAAGGCCAGACGCTGGGTGAGAGTGTGATCTTAGGGTACTTCTCTGAAAATGACGTTCCCCCTCCTTGCACAAGGAGGGGGGTCAGGGGGAGGTTTGCGAAACTTCCGCATGGCGAACCTCAGCGGGATGCCTTGGCCATTGGGACGCTGATGAATGCTCGAGGACTCATGGAGTTGATTATTTTGAATATCGGGCTGGAACAAGGTATTATCGCGACGATATTGTTCACAATGATGGTGCTGATGGCGGTTGTGACTACATTAATGACATCGCCTCTTTTTGAGCTGGTTTACCGGGGAAGGGAAGAGCCGGTGGCGGCTGGGACTTAAGGCTTCGGGAAAGAGAATTAAGTAGGAACACGAGGTACCTGCTAAGGGGGGAAAAGGGAAAGAGGGGAAAAGGGCAAAGAACCATTCGGCTAAACTGTCATCATTTTGCTCACCATTTCCTCTAATGCATATGTCGCCCGAGGTCTAGGATTACCAGCGGCTTCGCTTTCTACACGTTTGCCCTTTTCCCCTTTTCGCCCCCGTTCTTTACTTAAGGAGTATACAACACATGAAGAGTCGCTTTCGAACGCTCTCACTCTTGTTTCTTTTTGTCTGTCACTGTGGTGGTCTGCTGGCGGGTGACTGGGCGCAGTTTCGCGGACCTAACGGATCAGGAATCGCGGAAAGCAAAGACCTGCCTGTACAATTTGGTCCCCAGCAAAACGTAGTGTGGAAGACAACCTTGCCTACCGGACATTCTTCACCCGTTTTGACAAAGGACCACATTTTCGTCACTGCATACGAAGAGAAGAAACTTCTGGTCTTTTGCCTGGATCGGTCTACTGGAAAAATTCTTTGGCAGCGCGAGGTCCCCAAAAATCGGAGTGAAGAACTGCACAAAGCCAACGGCCCGGCATCCCCGAGTCCGATCAGCGATGGAACAAACGTTTATGCATTCTTCACTGACTTCGGAATGATCTCTTTTGGCCCAGGAGGAGAGGAGCGCTGGCGCCTTCCTTTAGGCCCTTTCAATAACCCATTTGGTTTGGGAGCTTCTCCTATTTTGGCAGATGACAAGGTGCTGATGGTTTGCGACCAGGAGAGCGGATCCTTCTTTGTGGCGGTGGATAAGAATAATGGAAAAGTTAAGTGGCGAGTCGAACGACCGGAGTATACCCGAGGTTTTGCAACCCCCGTTCTCTACAAACCGGAGAATGGCCCGTTGCAGGTGATTGTCTCAGGCTCCCTGCAGCTTACGGCTTATTCGGTCGAGACAGGCCATGAGATCTGGTGGGTGCGAGGAGTGACGTGGCAAGTCAAATCCACGCCGGTCATAAATCGAGATACTATCTACGTCCATAGTTGGGCCGGTGGCTCAGATGAAGGCCAACAGGAAGAGGTGGGAACTTTCGAGGCCGCACTCCAGAAGCTCGATAGCAACAAGGATGGGAAACTCTCGGAAGAAGAGTTCGCGGCCTCAGGAGTCAAAACTGAATGGAAGAGCATGGATCTGGACCGGGACGGCACATTAGACGAACGTGACTGGCGCTTCCATCGCGCCCGGCGGAGCGCCATCAACGCCGTTCAAGCCTTTCGTCTGGGAGGGCAGGGCGACATGACAGAACATAGCTTAATCTGGCGTTATTACAAGTCTTTGCCCAATGTGCCGTCTCCTTTGCTTTACAATAATGTTTTGTATTTGATGAAGGAGGGAGGGGTTCTGACTGCCCTGGATGCGCCGACAGGAACCGTGCTCAAGCAAGGCCGGCTGCAGGATGCGCTAGGCGATTACTTTTCATCACCGGTGGTCGCGGATGACAAGATTTTCACAATCAGCCATGAAGGAAAGGTGACCGTCCTGAAACCAGGCAAGGACTGGGAGGTCCTGGCGACCAACGACCTCGGCG
>JBGOVH010000290.1:0-4641 GCA_041478005.1 Terriglobia bacterium
ATGGTTGTTTCCTCTGAAAATCGATGCTCCGTTGGAAACTGTCCCCTCACCCGCCCTTGTGAACGCTTATCAAGCGTTCAGCCCTCTCCCCTCGGAGAGGGCAGCAAACAAACAGGATTACTCTCCCCTCGCCCCAGCGGGGGAGAGGGGCAGGGGGCCTCCACGCTGTCGATTTTCATCCGTCGTGGCGCCGCGCAGTGGCATGGGGAACTCTCTTGAAAATAGTCCTCGTACTCGGTTGGTAAAAAAAAGCGAGGACGACGACGAGAACGAAGGCCTTTCTTGATCCTTCGTAGCATGGCCCCCCCTGCGAGCGATTTTTATTCTTGAATCAGTTCAACCGATTGCAGGGTGCGAGGCGCTTTCTCCACAGGGGCAATCTCAGGGATCTCTCCTTGAGAGGACACTCCGAGATCCCTAAACTTTCGGGCCGTCACCAGCACACGGCTTTCCATCGAACCCACTGCCTTGTTGTACGCCTCGACACTTTTTTCAAGGCTGCGTCCAACCTCATCAAAGTGCCCGGACAAGCTGACCAGTCTCTCATACAAAGATTTGCCCAAATCACTAATGGCCTGGGCGTTTTCGGTGATGCGCTCCTGCCGCCAACCGTAAGCCACAGCACGCAGCAACGCAATTAAGGTCGATGGCGTGGCCAATATCACTCGCTGGTTGACTCCTTCTTCAAACAGTTTCGGGTCTTGTTCGATCGCAGCACTGTAGTAAGATTCTCCCGGGATAAACAGGATCACAAACTCCGGTGTGGGCTCAAATTGCTCCCAATATGATTTGCTGCTGAGGTTTTGGAGGTGTTGCCGGATTTGCCTCGCGTGGGCCTGGAGTCGGACGCGGCGGGTGTCCTCATCGGGTGCGTCCAGAGCATCGAGGAATGCCTGCATGGGCGCCTTCGAATCGATGACGATGTTTTTTCCCGCGGGCAGTTTGATAATCATATCCGGGCGCAGTCTTCCGCCTTCGGTATTCACACTTTCCTGTTCAACAAAATCACAATACTCAATCATGCCGGCTAATTCTACAACCCGCCGCAGTTGAAGTTCTCCCCACCTTCCTCGAACCTGAGGGGCCCGCAGTGCTTTGACTAGATTGCCCGTTTCCGACTGCAATTTTTGTTGAGAAATCAGTAGAGACTGCACTTGCTGGGTGAGGCTGCCGTAGGCCTCACCCCGCGATTTCTCCATGGCCTGGATTTGCTGGTCATATTTCTCCAAACACTCTTTGATCGGCGCAACCAGATTCTCAACAGCCTGTTGGCGCTGCTCCAGATCGCCCCTGGCCTCGGCCTGGAATTTTGCCAGCGTGGCCTGGGCCAACTGGAGGAACGCCTGATTGTTACTCTTGAGAGCCTCGTCGGAGAGTGCCTTAAAGGCATTGTTGAGATTTTCACCTGCCGCATGCAAAAGAGTCATCTTTTCCTGAGCGGCCTTTCGTTCTTCCTCAAGAAGGGTCTCCAAACGTTGGTTCCGGCTCCTAAACTCGGACAACTGCTCCAACAACACATTTCTTTCAGCATTCTTTTCGGCGATTTCTCTCTCCAGCTGCGGGAGGCGGTTTGCCTTCTCTACCGCAACTGCCCGAGATTCTGATTCCTGATTTAGAGAGGCTCTAAGGGTCCCAGTTTCATTTTCCAGGTGAGCTTGCTTCGTCCGCAGGTTTTCAATTTCCTGTTCCCTCAGCGTCAGTCGCTCGCTGAGGACGGCGGCTTGAGAATGTGCCTGTGATTCGGCTTCTGCCAGAGCCTGCGCTTTTCTTGCCCTGGCCACAAGCCAGACTGCAACTGCCCCGGCAATGAACCCCAAAATAAAGCGGACAACTTCTAGAAAAGGCTCCATACCAACTATCTGATTTATTCAAAATCTATGTGTAGTGCCACAGGATAAAGGTGTTTTGCCAAAATCGCAGCAGTTCTCTTTCGGCGTTCTGCAATGGGATTATGTCATCGGGCTTGACGCGGTGGCAAGGAGTTAGAAAAAGAGAGATTCCATCTTGGAGTGGCTTCAGTTGATCGCCTCTCAAAGGGCGGTCATGAACACAGGGTTCGGGCCATCCACGAATCCGGGACAAGGATGGTGTCTTCGCGGTCTGGGCCGGTGGAGATAAACGAAAACTCGGTTTCGGTGATATCGGAGAGCAGCTTCAAGTAGTCTTTTGCTTTTGTTGGCAAATCGTCATAACTACGAAGTCTGGCTGTTCGGCAATTCCAGCCCCGCAGAATCTTGTAGATGGGTTTCACGTTTTCCAGCACTTTGATCTCAGCAGGAAATTCAGTGAGTTTGGAGCCCTTGTATTCGTAACCGGTGCAGGCTTGAACTTCTACAAAGTTATCCAAAACATCCAGCTTGGTTAGCGCAATGGCCTGAAGGTTGTTGAGCACTGCCGAATATTGCGTGGCAGGCCCATCAAACCAGCCACAGCGGCGGGGTCGTCCAGTGGATGCACCGTATTCATCGCCTCGCTCACGAATTGTGTCACCCACCGCCCCGTTAATTTCAGTTGGAAAGGGACCTCCTCCCACGCGGGTAGTATAGGCTTTGGCAATTCCGATAGTCCCGGTAATCAACGATGGCGCCACTCCCGACCCGACACAGGCTCCGCCCGCCGAAGCGCTGGAGGATGTGACATAAGGATACGTGCCATGATCGATATCCAGCAACGTTCCCTGCGCGCCTTCAAAAAGGACCTTTTTCCCCCCGCGGATTTGGTTATTCAGAAAAGACGTGCTGTCGATTACGAATTCTCTGAGCTGGGCAGCGTAACCCAGGTATTCCTCATACATGGCTTGTGGATCGAGAGGCTCACCTTTATATAGGTTTTGAATCAAGCAATTTTTTTCCAAAGTGACGGAATAGATAATCTCCCGAAGAACCTCGGGATCAAAGAGGTCTATGACTCTTACTCCACGCCGTCCCGTTTTGTCTTCGTAAGCAGGACCAATCCCCCGGGAAGTTGTCCCGATCTTTTTGTCACCGCGCGCCGATTCTGTTGCTTGTTCCACTGCCCGATGGTAGGGAAGAATCAAATGGGTCCGATTGCTGATGAAGAGATTGCCCCGGATCCGGATCCCGGTTGTTTCCAGCATCTCGATTTCCGTCAGAAGAGCCTTCGGATCCAAAACAACGCCCGGGCCAATAACACAAACCTTGTCACCGTGCAAGATGCCTGACGGAATCAAGTGCAGAACGAATTTTTTCCCCTTGATGATGACAGTGTGCCCGGCATTATGACCCCCCTGATAACGCACCACGATGTCAAATCTTTCCGACAGTAAGTCAACAATTTTTCCTTTGCCTTCATCCCCCCACTGGGCACCGATCACTACAATGTTTGCCATTTCCTTTACCGAAAGGTGCTTTTCAATCGGAGCATCCCAACGACCTTGAGTTACTAGCAGAATGGAATGTCCAAACCATAACGTGATACGTGAAACGTGATTCTCTCACGCATCATGTTTCGTCCCGCCTTACATATATAGCATTAGTGTTGAATCGTCCGACGCCTACTGGAGATGTTTCTCAATGACTTTGGCGATGTTTTCCCGGCTGGTTGAACCCACAATTTGCTCCTTCACCACGCCATTCTTGAATAGGAGTAGTGTGGGAATTCCTTTGATGTTATAGCGGGACGAAGTTGAAATGTTTTGGTCAACGTTCAACTTTGCGATTTTGGCCCGGCCCTGATAGTCTTTGGCCACAGTTTCCAAAGTCGGGGCAATGGCCTTGCACGGGCCACACCATTCTGCCCAGAAATCGACTAATACGGGAATCCTGGCTTTCAATACTTCACTGTCAAAAGTGCTGTCTGTAACCTCAAAAGTGCTTGCTCCCACAGGTAATCCTCCGTTCTTAGTGCGTCCATTGTTGCTTTGCGAATCAATCGGTAAATGATGCAATGCCAACGCGGCCCACACGATTCAATTGTCAATTCGAAATCATAGACTGGTATAGGTCGACATAACGCTGTGCCGAACGATGCCAGGAAAAGTCTTTGCGCATTCCATTTTTCATCAGTTTCATCCACAGGTCGGGATTCCGGTAAACTTCGCCTGCGCGTCTGACGGTGGATAGAAGTTCTTCTGGAGCGTAGCGATAGAACTTGAATCCGGTCCCTTCCTGGGACTGAGAGAAATCCAGAATGGTATCATCCAAACCGCCTGTAGCTCTGACTACAGGCACCGTCCCATACTTCAAGGAATAGATCTGATTCAGCCCGCATGGCTCAAAACGAGAGGGCATCAGAAAGATATCAGCGCCTCCTTCGATCTTGTGGGCCAAGCATTCATCATACGTAATCTTGACACCGACGTAAGAAGGGTATTTTTCCTGCAAGGCCAGAAAGAAACGGCTGTATTTTTCTTCTCCGGTTCCAAGCATCACCATTGAGAATCCCTCCGCCACAATGGAATCCGCAACGGATATGAGCAAATCAAAGCCTTTCTGATCCGCCAGTCGGGAGATAATCCCGATGAGTGGGCGATTTATAGCATTTTGAATTCCGTATTGCTGAAGCAAATCAGCCTTGCAAAGCTTCTTGCCTGCGAGATCTTCAACAGAGTAGTTTGAAATCAGCCTGGTGTCGGTTGAAGGGTTCCATTCGAAATAATCCACTCCATTCAGAACGCCGTTG
>JBGOVH010000355.1:0-4083 GCA_041478005.1 Terriglobia bacterium
CAACAAACCTCCAGAATGGGCTGTTTTGAAATCCCATGGCCACTTTCGGGATTTGCATGATTTCCGACGCCATAAACAACATAGTAAAACCACGATAGGCATCGAGAGAGGTTAAACGCTTCAGAGGCTCCTTGGTAAGTGATTCGCTTGCCTTCTCGAAAGTTTCAGCCGGTGCCGTTGCCATATCAACATCCCCCAATCGTTTAGAGCGTTCAAAAAGTAGCCATAGGACAAAGCCAGGGCTAGAGCGAAAGGTCTTAGTTATGGCCCGTCGGCAAGTTCCCAAAGACTACTGACTTTGTATTCGGTTCCCTAGCATCTAAGTTTATAGTCTACACGATTCTAGTTTTCACCCATTGGAAATCATCCTAAAATGAGGGGGCTCTACGAAGCAAATGATTCTGCTCTATACTCATCTCTCGTTTGGCGTGGGAGAACGATATCCAAAGAGACTCCAGAACTTAGAGGGGCTCTTTCTGCGCTTGCTCGTTCTCACGGGAGTTCGAGCCCAATATGATGCGAAAGGTTTCTGCGTCTAGAAATGGTGCTGACCGCCTCGGCATGATTGCAGACGATCTTACTGGCGGCTGTGATGCGGGCATTCACTTTGCCAGGCATGGGTGGGTGACTCACGTTTATCCCGACAGCTCCAACTCTGTGAATGATTTTCCAGAGCTGGCCGTCATGGTCACAAGCAGCCGAAAGGATTTTCCCGAAGAGGCCCGCCTCAAAGTTCAATCAGCTTGTGAGTGGCTCTCAGAAAGGGGCTTCTTGGTTTGCTTCAAGAAAATCGATTCGACCCTCAGAGGCAATATTGGCATTGAAGTCAAAACGGTTCTAGAGAGTTGCGGCTCTTCAATTGCGATCCTTGCACCCTCTTTTCCGGCCATGGGACGAACCCTGGTGAATGGTTACCTTCAAGTAGCTGGCCAATCGACAACCGAAAGAGTTCATCTGCCAACGTTACTTCGCAATCAGGGAGTGGATCACATTGTCCAACTGGATCTAAACACCCTCCACGATGGCCTTCGCTCCTTGGTTTCACAGCACAACCAGATTGTCAGCGGTGACCAAACTTTCGTAGTGGCCGATTCCGTCTCCGACAAACATTTGTCCTTGATTGTTCGAGCTGCGCGGCAGATCCATCCATCCCCACTTTTGGTGGGATCAGCAGGCTTGGCCGCCCATTTAGCCTTTGCCATGGCGAAGGGCTACGAAGATCAACGATCAAGGAGTGTGGAATTGAGTTCGAGACAACTGTCAACCAAAAAAAACGGTCTTGTGGGCAAGGGGCAGGTGATTCTCTTTGTTGGGTCAAACCATCCAGGAACTCAAGCTCAATTGAAGAAATTGAGGGAGAAAGAGATTGCAGAATTCATCTCCCTCGAAAACGAATCTGAGAGCAAAGTCTACGCAACGTTGAAAAAGAACTTTCACCTGGTGGTCCTCCTTCACTGGAAGCGTGAAAAAGAAATCGAACGCTTGCTCAAGCTGCTTCCGGTGATTCAAAAGCCAGGTCTGGCAAAAGGGTTCATCTTTTCTGGTGGCGATACTGCCCTCCATTTGTGTAAGGTGATGGAGGTCAGCGGGATTCGGCTGGAACAGGAAATCATCTCGGGCCTTCCTTGGGGACGACTGCTGGGTGGCCCGTTCGATGGGCTGCCTGTATGCACAAAAGCGGGAGGATTTGGGAACAGAGATGCACTGGTTGTTGCAACACGATTCCTGGAGAATTGTAGTCAGTAGTGAGTCGTCCGTTGTCAGTGGTCACGTGTCGGCAGGAAAAGGCTTCTCATTTGGTTCCAGGCATCCAGGCGGGAACACAGAACACCGCACTTAAGCAACTAGACAGCGGACGACGGACAACTGACCACAGACAACGGACTCAATCAAAACGAAAGGACTTTGCATGACACAAGCGATATTGAACGACGATCAGCTGGAACTTCTGGCTCGAGTCGACTCTCCAACAATTGCTAATGTGATTGAATTATTCAACATCCGTTCCCGTGTGGCTGGTTACACGAACCACACCTTGGAGGCAGTTTACCCCGAGTTGCCCGCGGCTGTGGGTTATGCCGTCACAGCCACTTTCCGCTCTGGTTACCCGGCAGAGTCCGGGGATTCTTACGGTGGAATGCCGCAGCTCATCGCAGATTCGATGGCAATTTCTGCCCCTCGGATAATCGTCTTTCAGGACCTCGACGAGCCTCCTCGGGCAGCCACTTATGGTGAAGTGATGGTCACTTCCTTCCAGAAGTTCCGTTTTGCCGGTCTCATCACCAGTGGGGCTGGTCGAGATATTGAGCAGGTTCGCCGGCTTAAATTTCCTTGCTGGGCCTCCTCAGTCATAGTCGCCCATGGATACTGCCGGTTCCTCGAAAGCAATATTCCAGTTTCGGTTGCAGGCCTGCAAGTCAAGCCTGGCGACTTAATCCATGCAGATGCCAATGGCATCATCAATATCCCCCACTCTATAGCAGCGATCGTGGCCGAACTCTGCGATCCTTTTATCCAGGCCGAACAGATCGTCCTTGATTATCTCCAGACCTCCCAGGTGACCGTTGAAGGTTACCGTCAAGCGATTGGACGCATGCAGTCGCGCATGGCTGAACTTCGCGACCGGGCGCAAAGCTCAATGAAGGCAGCCTTGTAGGATGCGTTAGGTGTCTTCGCTGTAACGCATCGTGATCGCCTTCAAGGCAAGAAACTAATACTCCAAGACTCTTGAATGGCCTTTTGGTTAATTTCGAATACGACATCAATTGGAGACTATTGAATGCCAACTCTTATATTTTCTGCTCTAACACAGCTCACGTCTCAAATTTTTTCTGCCGCGGGAGCCAGTGGGCTCGAAGCCGAGATTGTGGCCAAGTCTCTGGTTCAGGCCAATCTGGTGGGTCATGACTCACATGGTGTCATGCGAATCCCGGAATACGTCGGATGGATGGAACAAAAGCTGGTCACGCCTGGCGCTCAAATCAAGATTGTTCGCGAATCGGAAGCTTTTGCTGTTATCGAAGGAGGCTGGGGGTTTGGCCAAGTCGTCGGACGGCAGGCCATGCACGTAGCTATTCGCAAAGCCAAGCAAGTAGGAGTGGGAACGGTATCAGCAAGCCAATGTTGTCATTTGGGAAGGATTGGAGATTACCCACTGCTAGCCGCAGAACATGGGATGGCTGCCATCATGTTTGTGAACACCCATGGAGGAGGCAAACTGATGGCCCCATGGGGCGGAAGAGAACGACGCCTCTCGGCCAATCCAATCTCAATTGCGATTCCCAGGAAGAGCAGCTGGCCACTTCTCGTTGATATTTCCAGTAGTTCAATCGCCGAAGGGAAGATCCGGGGCATGCTGCACCGCAAGATTCCTGTTCCTGCCGGTCACATCATGGACTCCAATGGAAACCCAACGACTGATCCCGCCGACTTCTACGGTCCGCCCCCTGGAGCACTTCATCCCTTTGGGGGGCATAAGGGGTTTGGGCTCGGATTGGTCACTGATATTCTGGCTGGCGCCCTTTCGGGCGGCGGCTGCAGCCGCAAAGAAGCTGACCGAGTAGGGAACACTTTCCTGGCCGTGGTGATCGACATCGATCAACTTCGACCTGGAGATTCTTTTTATGACGACGTCAATCAGCTCGTTGCTTATGTCAAGAGTAGTGCCCTGGCGCCGGGATTCAATGAGATCTTGGTTCCAGGTGAACCCGAAGTTCGTCACGAGGCACTTAGAACAAAGAACGGCATTGAAATAGACGAGGAAACTTGGAGACAAATCATCGAGACGGCCAAGCGATATGGCGTACCCGTCATGCCATGACATACCCTAGATTTCATGCGCAAAACGCTCAGAACAAGGAAGCCCTACACGTTATTTCTGAATTTCTCAAAAGCGCCTGCTATCTTTGACATGCCCTCTGACAACACCGATCCGTCTGAACCCACCCCGATAAAAGTAAAGCCTCGTGAAACCGTCTGCTCCAGTTGATCAGGCTTTGAGAGCAAAATTCCGGCGGCTTTCTCTTTCTTTCGGCATGCAGCCACAACTTTGGTTATGGCAGCTACGAAATCGGGATGATCGAG
>JBGOVH010000128.1:0-6794 GCA_041478005.1 Terriglobia bacterium
CCATCGAAGCTCACACTTCGCTGATGGATTGTTTATCACCGACAACGAAACGTAAGTTTCGAATGTCGGAGCGGACCTCTGGGCCGCGACGGTGACTCGACGGGGGTTCTGGTCGCCGTCCAGAGGGTGAACGCATGCGTTCACCCCACGTTCAAATGCCCAAACTCCAGTGAACGCGCGCGGGAGCGCGCGTTCCACCTTGCAATGGTCATATGACCGTGTTTATGAATCGGAGCACTAAGGGTGGGTTGTGAGGGCCTTTTGAGCGAATTGAGAAGCCCTTTCGCGGTCGTTCTTGGCTGCATAAACAGACGCCATACCCCTATAAGCTCTCGATCTATCCCGTGGGCTCAATGACAGGGCATTTTCATAACTGGATAAGGCATCATCATATCGCTTTGCAATACTATATGCATCTGCCAGATTCAAACGATCCCTCGGATTATTGGGATTCAGAGCCAGAGATTTTTCGTATGCAGAGATAGCGTCCTCATATTTCCCTTGAGCAAAAAGAAGGTCACCTAGAGGAGAATAGATTCGACTATCGCCAGGATTGAGTTGAATGGCATGATTGTATGCTTCCACGGCCTCTTGGGTCCGACCTACTCCCACAAGCAAACTCGCCAAATTCAGATATAATTCCCAGCGCGGATTGATAGCCAATGCCCTCTGGTAAGCCAAAATGGCCTCCTGCCTGCGGTTCTGCGCCACATAGGTATCTCCCAATCCCAAATGAACCCGGAAACTATTTGGGCTCAAACTGGCAGCCCTTTCGTAAGCTGCCACTGATTCAGTATAGTTGCCCAGTTCTTTGTTAATTCGCCCCAAGTTCTCATAGGCTTCCAGGAGATCAGGTTTTGCATTGACTGCTGCCTTGATCACCTTTAAGGCTTCCTCCTTCCGTCCTTTCTGCGAATACTCAAAGCCAAGGTTATTCAGTAAGAAACCGACTCCAGGCGTGGAGGATGAGTTTGAGTAAATGATACCCTTTTGGTGAATCACCAGAAAGCCGATAAAGAATGGAATAAGTCAAATATTAGAATGGCCGATAGTAATTGGACCCAAGTTGCTCCCCTTCCTTAGACCGAAACGCCCGGGCAGAAGTGGTCATGATCCTACCAAGATTGGAAAAGTTGCGGACATAGTCGTTTTGTAAGATCTCAAGTTTGTCGTCATGGACAAAGTTGTTGTCCAAAGTGTTTGCGTAGCAAAGCAGGACTACCAGGCCAACAAGAGCCATCCCCCATAGATCTCTTCTCCTGCTACTTTGCGGAGGGGGGCTTATGACTTGGTTCTTGGGAAGACTTACGTTTTCCTTTAAGCTAAAAGTTTTCGTCTTGCGGATCGGTTCCTATGGAGCTTCCTTGCCATCCGACTTTTTCCCCCGCGCTCCAAAACGACACTGCAACTCCCTGAATGATCAATGCCGACTCTTATTTTATGCCAACAAACACCCCTCTATCCTGATTGGCATATTGAGCATTCAGTCCAGGTTGGGCATGGATCTGCAACACTTGAGAAAAGCCAGCCGAGAAGAGGAATTGCCGAACCGCGGCTGCATTTGGGATGAAGCTCAGTGACCCCAAAGAGGCTAAGCGATTTTCTAGCATATCTTCTTCCTGTAAGACGGCCAAGCTGGCGGGCAACTCCTTGGCAGCCGAGACGTGCCCCCATCCGCTTACGATCGGTGAATTCTGCCGGGTCAACTGTGTTTCAACAATACAGATTGACTTCGTGATCCTATGAAGAATTCGAATCGCGCCCATGGGATTCTCGATATGGTAGAGCAGACCCAGAAACAGGGTTAAATCATAGGAGTCTGACTCATCCTGATTATGCAAGAAGTCCTCGACACTGAAAGCTAGCCTTTTCGGATCTAACCCATAATACGTCTGCACAGCCTGAGCCCTTTGAATATTCAGCTCACGAATATCAATTCCCCGCACGGCTGCGCCTCTGCGGTAAAGTAAGTGTGAAAAATAACCTTCGTTGCAGGCAACATCCAAGCAGTTCTTTCCGGCAAGACTTCCAGGAAACAATCTGTCGATGAATGGCATGATCATCTGCTCACGGGACCAGTGAACGGATCTAAGTTCCTCATTCAGGAGCGGAGTCTTGATTCCATCGCCCAAATCAAATTCATACATCCAGGCAGGCGGGGTATTAGCCCAGTTCTTCTTTTCCTCAATGGTCATAGCGATCTCAAATGAGTGGGATGAAATAAATGTCTAAGGTTGTTCGAGCTATAGCACAGCAAGTTGCAGCCAAGGCGTCATCAAAACTTCGGAAAGTCATTTAATGCCGATCCAGTTGCGTAAGCTCAGCCCGAGCCGGGCTGTAATCCGGAGACAATGCCAGCGCGCGCTGAAACTCGGTACGCGCCTCCTGTGTCCTCCCTAATCGAACAAGAGCCATCCCAACGTTCGTGTGGATGCTAGGATCTTGAGGGCGAAGCGAGCTGGCCCTTTGCAGATGGGGCAGCGCCTCGGTGAATCGGCCCAATTCAACGTAAGCAGCCGCAAGGTTGTTGTGAGCGTCCGCATAGTCAGGCAAGATCTTAAGCGCACCCTGAAAATAATTGATTGCCTGCTCCATGTCGCGGCGGCTTAGGGCAATCACTCCAAGAAAATGAAGCACCAGTTCGTCATTGGGAAGAGTATGGTTAACACTGAGAAGAACGTTTTCCGCCTCATCCAGCCGTCCCAGAGACATCAGAGCCAAACCGCGGACAATACTGAGGCCAGGAAGACTGTTCTCCGTGGCTAAACCGCTGTCTGCTGCTTCAAGTGCTTTCTGGTATTGTTGGCATTCAACGTGGATGTTTGCCAATCCAAGATAGGCGGAAGCAATCTGGCGGCGATCGGGCGGACGCTCCTGGTTGGCGAGTGTGATAGCCAGTCGGCATTCGCGTTCAGAGCCTTCCAAATCCCCTTTCTCTGATCGCAGGATGTTTGCAAGGGAATTGTGCATGGCCGCAGACTTGGGAGAGGTTTCGGCGGCAAGCGAGTAAAAGGTGAAGTCGTCTTTCCAATCACGATTTCGACGGATGGTCTGTCCAAAATACAAAGTCACGACCGCAGTGAGAACTATTATTGCCAGCCAACGTCGCCGCTGCACCGGAAGCAGCTTCAAGCCTTGCTTACCCAGCCAGATCATTAGGAGACAAAAACCTAGAGAGGGGATGTAAAGATAACGTTCCGTAAAGACATTGGCTCCAACACCGCGAAGATTCATTACAGGAATTAGTGTGGTAAAGACCCAAAATCCACCACCACAGGCGAGGGGAGCTCGTTCTAACCCCCCGAAGAGAAAAACAGTTGCTCTTCCCAAAAATGCCAAAGCAACCAGCACTCGTGGCTCCCCCAAAGAGCGCACTGGCTCAAAAAGATAGAACGCATTAAGCTGAACGGGCCAAACAAGTTTCAACCAGTACTTTCCAAAGATATGGGCAACGCTCAGGATAAACTCGAAGGGAGTTAAGTCCCAGTCTTGTTGTGTTCGTGTTAAGAATCCTAGAACTTTGTAGCGCAGCACCAAGTACAGCGCTATCATCCCCCAGTAAGGGAATGAGGTTCGAATGGCCTCCCACAAGTGAACAGCGAGAGAAGAGGGTTTTTTGGAGAAGATAAATACGTAAAGGGCAATGACCAGAGGCAACGTCAGCGCCATTTCCTTCCATAGAGTTGCCAAAGCAAAGCATAGCAATGAACCAGCCCAGAGTCCATGTTTACGACTGGAGAGACCTTGGCTGTTTTCGCCAGATTTCATTTTTCCCGGGCCCACGTCAAACCTACGATAGGCCAGCAAGAAGAGACTAAAAGAGAGGAAAAAGAAGAAGGCACAGCCCAGCTCAGGCAGCGCCGAAATCCAGGCAACAGCCTCTGTATGAATCGGGTGGACCGCAAACAGAGCCGAGGACAAGAAAGCCATAATCAGCTGGCGCGTTAGCCCCCAGAAAACGGCATAAGCAGCAAGAGTGGCCAACAAATGGAGCAGAACACTAACGCTATGGAAAGCCCGAGGGTCAAGGCCAGCAAGTTCCGCAGTCCATCGATAGGTGAGCATCTGCAACGGGCGATAATAGTTGCTGATGCCGTGCTGCCCTGGTGCTGTGTATCCCCAAACATCTGTCGTGAAGAGGTGCGACCACGGTTGGTCTGAATGAAGGAATGGATTCCGAACAATCTGGTAATTGTCGTCATGAACAAACTGGTTCCCCAGGGAATTGATGTAAACCAGAATTGAGAGCAGAGAAAGCAAGATCACTGCAAAAAAATGATTCTTAAGGGTGCCTTCGAATTCTTGGTTGTCCTTAGGTGTGACTGCCTTCTGAATGGGAGACTTAGTTTTACGAGTGCTACTGCTCGAAGGGTTTTGACGAGTGGTCCTTTTCATGAAGCTAAGATAGAAAGGAAATGGTGAAAATTGACTGGTCGGTCTGTCCGTCAAGGCTTTGCCGACATCGCCATTTGACTGGCGATTGCAGCTTTGTCCGTTTGATTTGTCGCCATATAGACTCTTGCCATTCCCCGGTAGGCCCGCGCCTTCTCCTGTGGATTAATCGAAAGAATTCTCTCATAAGTTGCCAGGGCATCGTCAAAACGTTTTTCGGTGGCGCAAGCATCAGCGAGATTGAACAAGAGTCGCGAGTCATTCGGCTTTAGATTTACGCCCTTCTGATAAGCCACGATAGCTTCGGGAAAGCGTTGCCTGGCAAAGTATAAGTCTCCCAGTCCTGAATAGATCCCGGCGTCTCGAGGGTTGAATGTAGCAGCTCTTTCGTACGCGGCGATCGACTCATCGAATCTTCCCAGCGCAGCGTATATGGGTCCAAGATTCTTGTAGGCAGGATAAGTGGGCTGCACTGCGATGGATGTCTCGAAAGCTTTCAACGCATCTGCGTACCGAACCTTTGCAGCGTAGACAGTTCCAAGATTATTTAAGATGTTCCCGGCCCGGGGTGAGGCCTTTGCAGTAGCCTCATAGAAAACCAGTTCGTCCTGCCATATCTTGTTGCGATCTATCGTTCGCCAGGTAAGAATGCACAGCAGACCGATCCAAGCCGTGACCGCTAGCCTTGGTCTGCTCTTCCGGAGCTGTGCCAAGGGTAAGGAGACGCTCAGACATAATCCGATACCCGGAAGATAAAGGTATCGCTCCGCGAACACGTTCTCGCCGATGCGTTTAAGGAAAACCAAAACCGGAGACAGCGCCAAAAGGAACCAGATCAATCCGAAAGGCAGGAGTTGCCTTTCAGGTGGATCAGATCGTCTATAAACCAGGAAGAAAAAGGTGAGAAGAATTGCTATGATCCCTAATGCGAGTACTACTGGAGGCTCGAAGGGGGACAATATGGGCTCAAAAAGGCGATAGGCATTCAGATGGATTGGAAAGAAGAACATCAGGAAGTAATTTGCAAGAAGAACAATCTGATTGCAAAACATCTGAAAGCCATTAAGGAAGTCATAACGTAACTGCTGCGAGCTGGTAAATGAACCTATGGCGTGAATCCTTAAACTAAGATAGACGAGGAATTCCATGACCAAAGGAAGGTAAATCCGCATCATGTCTCTGCTGGCTGGGAATTTCTTGGCCTTCATCCAATCATAAAAAAATAAGAGTGGGATGAACGTCACCATCGTTTCTTTGGTGAACATCCCAACAAGAAAAAAAAAGCAGAAGCCAGCTCGGGTGACTATACTGGGACGAGCCTGGTCCTTGAGATGAAGCCAGAGAGCGATGAGGAAAAACAAGGCACAAGATACGTCGGTGATTCCCGAAACCCAAGAGACTGCCTCGGTGTTGATGGGATGAACTGCAAACAGCAAACTGCAAAACAACGCAACCTGGCCCTCTTGCCAGTACTGAGAGGTGATCCAATAAAATATCAAGCACACGAACAGGTGCAATAGGAGCTTATAAGCATGGTAGCCCCATGGGGAGGCGCCAAAGAGGTGATATAGGATAGAGTAGGTCAAATACTGGACAGGCCTGTAATAATTAGAGCCCATTTGTTCATTGGCTTCAGAACGGAATGCCCAGGCAGGTGAGGTTAAGATTTTTGGAAGATAAGAAAAATCCTGTATGTATGGGTTCTGTAAGATTTCAATTCTGTCGTCATGGACCAGATCATTGTCTAGAGTGTTCGCATAGGCGACAAAAACTACCAGCCCAATGAGCAAAAGGGCCCGAACATGATGAATCTCGAAGAGGTTTTTTGCCGGGACCGAAGAAGTCGCCTTTGTGGATGGAACCTTTTCCTGGGTGCGTTGGTTTTTCTTTCGTGCTTTTCTCCCCACTGGAGTCGGTCCTAAAGAAAAAATTCAGGTCTTCGACAGTCTACCAGAGCAGCCATAAGGGCCAGCCGGCTCATAGTCAATCGGGCTCACATAGTTCGCGTATTATACATGGATTTTGGGGACAGCCATCACCTTGAAAGATACTTCTAGAAACTCTCTATCTGCGAAACTCGGGACCATCCTTTTTCTGACCTCGTCCTATCCAAAATTCCCCGGGGAGTCTTCGGGCATTTTCCTCCATTACCTCGCCAGACAACTTATGATCGAGGGCTGGCGCGTGATTACGCGTGCCCCGAATTTCCCAGGCGGAAAGAGAACTGAAAACCTGGAAGGAATAGAAGTGGTACGGTTCAACTATTTCTTCGAGAAGTGGAAAGCACTTTGTTACCGCAGTGGAATGTTGCCAAATCTTAAGAGGTCCCCGAAGATCTGGATGCAGGTTCCATTTTATGTCGCCAGTATGGTTTATCATTCGTTGAGACTATTGAAGAAGGA
>JBGOVH010000280.1:0-4705 GCA_041478005.1 Terriglobia bacterium
CCGGCATTTTGCGCGAAGTTCAACAGCTCCACGTCGCTGCCAACGCGCACTTCATGTCGTCCTCCTTCACGCAGTTGCTCCAGCCCTGCCTTGGCCTCGGCCGAAGTAGCGTCCTTCGCGAGAACCTGTCGATAAGCGAGCTGGGCGTCGCGAACTCTCCCCAGATTTTGAAGAACACGGGCGCGACGCAGCTGGCAGTCACCGCGATCGGGCGCCAGACGGCATGCGCGCTCCAAAAGGGAAAGGGCTTCCTCATCACGTTTTTGCCAGGTCAGCACGTCCGCCAGTTCGGCCAACAGGTCCGTGTCGTCAGGTGTGACCTCCAGCAACTTTCGGTACTCGGCTTCCGCCTCTCCCCGGTGATTTGTCCAAGACAGGAGACGAGCATGCCAGCCGCGGGCTTCCAGATCATCCGGGTAAGCCTTCATCCAGGCCTCAACCACACGCTCGGCCTCCTCCAGGCGACTGACTCTGACCAGCGCCCGGATTCGACCCGGCCAATCCACCCCGGGTTCCTGTGCCGGGCAAATCCCTGCCAACAAGACCCAGGTGAGAATCACTCGAAGCCCGTTGGTCTTCCAGCAACACGATTTCAGAACTCCGCCAGCAGCCGGCAACGCCGCTGTGTTTCCAGGGAACATGGCTTGACTCGATTCCTTCATAAGTCTCTTGAGCTCCTCCATTTTGGCCAGCCCCAAAACTCTGTGAGCCCCGTCCGTCCGTTTATTTCAGGGACAAACGGCGACCACTCTCTTCGCGTCACCTTTATTGAGGAGACTCTTAATCTGCATCGGCAGACTCTGAAGAAATGATTATCTAGAATTTTCGAGGGTGGATTTCAGCAGCCGGCGATAACCGAGGTAGTCGTGGATAGCGAAGCCTGTGAAGGAGGAGAAGGCAGCCAGTTCGTCTTGAGCTTCCGCCATGGCCTCATGAAGGCGGTCCGCTCCCAAGGCTGAAAAACTGAGCTTATGGCCGGGTACAGCCACTGTCCTTCGAACAGACCACCAGAAGAGAGCGTTCAAATCTACGTTCCGGGAGTGAAAATCTCGTTTGAGCACCGGCCACTGCGAAGCGGAGACCAGGTAAAGAGTCGACCCAGCCTTGCCGGGAGCCAGCAGAACGAACCTGGAGCCAGGAGCTCTCTCGGAGAACTCCCGCGAGGGCTCGCCCTCAAATTCCACCAGTTCCTCGTCCGGGAGCTCCGTTGTTTCCATCCCAATGAAGACCTGCTTGCCCTTTTCCGCAGCATAGAAGAGTTCGTCCTGTGCCAGGGCAATGATGCCATCGGCCCCATATGCCGTGGTGCGGTAGTCCATGATAGCCACCTGGTCGACCAAATCGATCACGTGCTGGCTGGCAAACTTGCGAACGCCGTGAAACTCGACGGGGTGGATCTCCCCGGTGAGTTCGTCGGCGGCGTCGTACCAGAAAGGGATGTCGGCCCCAAAGACAAGACGGGCTTGACGTGCCCTCTGAGAGATCCTTTCCAGCAGCTCCAGGTAACCCTGCAAAACTCTCTGGCGGCGCGGGCCCACAAATCCGGGAAGCAGGTAAGGCTCAATGTCATAGTGGACTCCAGAGAAGCGCTCCTGGCGATCGGAAGCCTGGTTGTAACGGACCACGTTCTCCAAGGTCAGCAGTACACGCTCATGCCATTCTGGCAGTGCATAGTTTTTGAATCCGTCCAGTGCGTGGACCTGGATTCCCCGGCGGCTGATGCTAGCGATCAATGGTCGCAGCTTCTCGGCTTCGAGAGTCACCTCTCCAGCCAGTCCGATTCTCTCTTTTTCGTTGGGCAGTTGCAGAAACAGGTGAGTGAAGCCCTGGGCCTCCAAAAACCGCATCAGGTCCAGTTGCTTCTCTTGGCTGTTCAGAATTTCGCTGGTGTTCCAGACCCAGACTGCTTTCTGCCGCTGCTGGGCACGCTCTGGACGGGACACCGGGGCCGAAAGGGCTGGGAGCGGTTCGCGGTTAACGCAAAAGGCGAGGTCCTTGATTTGTATCTGCCCCCGGCCTGTATTGAGAGCTTCGAAGATGAGCCCCGCCAGCTCTCGAGGGTTCACTTGGCGTGGCAACGACGAGAGGGGAACCACAACCTGCTGCCAAGAGGAATTTAGTTTGCCCTGAGGCAGAAACGATCCCACTTCTCCTGCTGGCAGGGCGTCCTCCTTGCGCTCCCACCGCGCGTCCGACACTTTGAGAAGGATCTTCTCGCCTCCCTCCTGTCCTCGAATCCAGAAGGTCAACACCGAGAAGGGGCTGGCATCAAAATAGGTGCGTTTCTCCGCGGGGAATTTGAAATCAAACAGGTGCACCCACACACCGCAAAACCCGGAACCGGTCTTGAGAAAATCGAGTGTCAAGCCACGGCGGCCTTCAGGACTCGTCCGGAGTGCGGCCCGAGCCGCCGAAGGCGCTCGTTGAAAGGAGTTGAAGTAACCGCCGAGCCGGTTGGTGTTGCCAGAGTCAAAGTGTGAAACCAGGAAACAGTTCCCGTCAAAAGCAGGACTTTGGCTGCCAACCGATGACGGGGCCAGGCCACGCAGCGTCGTGCCGAGTTCATAGACATGCAGTTCATCTCCTCCTCTGGCGTGAATCACGCTCAACTGCCCGCGCCGGATGGCCGACCAGTCACGAATTTCCCAGTCGTCATTCTTGAGCTGCGTGGAGAGGAGAGCGGGCTCCTTTTCCTGAAGAGGGATGAAGGAGGCCAGGAGCGTGGCAAGGAGAAGAGAAATCAGAAATCGCATGGCTGCATTCTAACCCAGAAGAGGAGGGAACGTGAAGGAGGCATCTTCTGGCCCGAGAATCTCGATTGAGCATGAATTTCAATAGGTACAAACAGTCGCATGGGAGGGCGTAGCTCTTGCTGAGCCCGGCTCGAAAGAAGACTCGTCCTCCCCAATAGGCGTGGCACCCGCCCAGTGAGAAAATCACCTGCTGAAACCGGGCGAAGGAAGGTCGGTCTAGGGGAATTACTTTTCTGGCCGTAAACAACGACCCGGATATTATCACCTGGACCAGCCTTTTCAGTCCGCAAAATCTGTGTTGACATGGGATTGCCCAGACGGGTAGAGTTCCGTTATTCCTTGGCTCAACGAGGGGTGCTGTTTATGGTCAGTTCAACGGCGCGCGTGCTAAGCTCTGCGGTTGCGCGTTAAAGAGTTCGACTTCGCCACGAACCAGATCACCGTGCGCGACGGCAAAGGACAGAAGGACCGCGTTACCATGCTGCCGGCCGCAGCCAAAGAGCCGCTGCTTGATCATCTCAAGCAGGTGCGGCGAATCCATCAGTAGGACCTCCGCCAGGGGTTGGGCCGGGTTTACCTGCCCGACGCAAATACCCCGGTACTGACCGCGGGTGGGGCTGGCAATATGTTTTTCCTGCCGCCAGTCTTTCGATTGATCCGCGTTCCGGCAGCCAGCGGCGACATCACCTAGCTAGATGAATCTCTCAGATCGTCCCCCCTTTTCCAAGGGGGGACTTGAGGGGGGGCAGCGGGGTTAAATCAGGGCTTGGCACGATCACGAGGCACTCCCCCTTGTTAACGAGGGACTCGTTCCAGGGGCTTACCAATTTTTTCACACGCTCCCTGCGGCACTCGTTTGCCACCCATTTGCTGGAAGACGGGTATGATATCCGAACGGTGCAGGAACTGTTGGGCCATCAAGACGTGCGAACGACGATGATCTACACGCACGTTTTGAACCGGGGCGGTCGAGGAGTGTTGAGCCCGACCGACAAGCTCTGACACGTCTTTGCCGCCTAACACTCGGTCGGATTAGGCTGCAAAGCGAGGCGGAGACGGAGGAGTTGAAGTAAGTGTTTGGATGACAATCCGATTCAAGCAAAAAGCCAAAGAAGTCATTTCGGGTTAGCTGCGGGCAGTGAAGCTTACAGCGATATCATGTTAGGTGCCGGAATCCCAGAAGTAAAGAACTAGCGACGTAAAGAAGTAAAGGTCACCAATAGGGGGTTTTCCAGCAGAATCGATATCTAGACAAGCTCCCCATCTAAGGACGGGTAGACCTCTGTGGCCTGCTGCGTTTGTCCAAAAGCTGGAGAGTTTGCTGAATCGTGCCCTACAGCCAAGAAAGGGTGGCTGGCCAAGGGGCAAGAAGAAATGATGTATACTGTCCCCGGAAATCCGGAAATCCCAATAAGGTGTAATGGAGAGGGATCAACCGATTCGTTTGAATCTACTCGCTTGACATTGCGTGCGGTGCATAACCTCCAAAACGTCAGCCGAAGGCCTTTAGGGAAACTGGAGAACGTCTCAAGCCAACAGGGTTTGTAATGCTAGAAAGCGCTAGGAAAATCTTAACAGTCGCTTGTGCAATAGCTGTTTCAGTATCTGCCCTGATGGCTGTTCTCTTGATCTTGGATGTCGTCTCGAACGAGGAACTGAAAGAGATTCTGCCCAAGACCTTAGCCGTTCTCACAGTATTAACTGCCGGTTTGATCGTTATAGTCCTTCTGTTAAGAACTCGCGAAAAAAAGTAATTATGCCTGCAAACCTTGATCCCAATCTTGTTGCCGCTGCGATATCAGGTGCCGTAGTGCTGTTCGTGATCTGGCTAATTATGCTTTATAACCGGATGATCCAGTCACGGAATCGTGTAACGGAGGCATGGTCTGGGGTTGAAGTGCAGCTTCGGCGCAGAGCAAGCCTTATCCCCAATGTCGTTGAGACAGTGAGAG
>JBGOVH010000030.1:0-11518 GCA_041478005.1 Terriglobia bacterium
ACTAGGAGATGAAGATATGAGAGGATCGACGACGAGCACGACGACGAGGACGATTTTCAAGGGAGTTTCCCATGCCGCGACACCACGACAGATGAAAATGACAGTGTGGAGGTCCCCCTCACCCCCGACCCCTCATCCCCGCTGGGGCGAGGGGAGAGTCATCCCGTTTGTTTTCCGCCCTCTCCGAGGGGCGAGGGCGGAACGCTTGCGAAGCGTTCACAAGGGCGGGTGAGGGGTCAGTTCCCAACGGAGCATCTATTTTCAGAGGAGAGCAGTGAAAAGGGGGGGAAGTTCCTACTTGTCTTTCCAGACAGGCGCACGTCTCTCAACAAATGCCTTGAGACCTTCGTTAGTGTCTTCCAGGGCCATCAGCTGATTTAAATAGATGTCTTCCGCATTTTTCAAAGCCTCTCTAAAGCTGAGGCCTTCACCGGAAAGCATGGTCTTTTTCATCATCTGGAGTACTGGAGCGCTGCTAATCGTGATTTTAGAGGCGATTTCCATGACTGCATCTTCGAGTTTCTCTAAGGGAACAACCCTGTTGACCATTCCAAGCGACAAGGCCTCTTTGGCTTCAATTGTTTCACCCGTCAGGATAAGTTCCATGGCCTTTTTCTTCCCCAATAGATATGGAAAGACCACCGTGGCGATAGGAGGAAAAACACCGACCCTGATCTCGGGCTGTCCAAACTTCGCATTATCTGCGGCAATCACCAGGTCGCAAAAGGTTGCCAGCTCGCAGCCGGCCCCAAGCGCATGTCCGTTCACAGCGGCAATTGTAGGTTTCCCTATTTCTCCCATGGTGAGGAAAATCTTGTGGAAAGCCTCGAGCAACTGAAACACTTTTTGCGGAGTATGGTCCGCCATGTCAACGCCCGCGCTGAAGACTTTGCAAGCTGAGCTTATGATAACGAGTTTAATGTGTTCTTCATTGTGAAGGGCTTCTAAAGTGTCCCCAATCTCAGTCATCATTTCGATATTCATGATGTTAATAGGAGGACGATTTAGAATGATACGAGCATAAGTGTCGGTCTTTTCAAAAGTGATAAAGCTCATAAAGCTCATAAAGCCTCTAAGACAATCTACTGGTTGTTTAGTGGGAAAGAGAGTTTCCCAGAGAAACGTGCTTCAGATTCTATTTCGTCCGAGGGTATGTTGAACTTTAGGGAAGAAACAGGTGGGGCTCTAAGACGCAAGCGGCAGTTGCACGGCTCTGAAAAAGTGAAAAACAAGCGACAGAAGGTGGTGAATAGCTACTGAATCGGAAAGATGTAGCGTTCGCAACACAGCAGAAAGAGCAATGACAATGATGGCCAAGATCACGTTGACCGCGAGCCATTTTTTTCGATTGGCTTGAAAAGCAGCCCGCTTGGGATTAGAGGAGGTCAGGAAGAAGGCCACGGTGAAGATAATAAGGGCCAAGATCACCTTTAAGAAATAAATGACACCATAGGGTGCTACGGAGGTTTTCCAGAGAAGATGGGTGTTATAGAGTCCCGAAATCAAGATCCCGCCAATTGCCCCATGAACCAGCATCCTGATGCGACCCGCAAGGTTCTGCATCAGCTGGGCTCTCACCTCGCCACCAAGACCAGAAAGCGAAGGGATCAGTACCAAGCGCATAAATACAGTTGCTCCCACTGCAATTGAAACTGAAAAGATATGAAGCCAGCGCATTAAAAGGTTGAGAACAAGCATTTCATCTCCCGCTCTTTAAGGAACTGAAACCGCAAGAACACCTACTGGCACTAACCCCCACCAAGTCATGGACAAATAGGAATCTATTAGAAATCCATCGAGACGCGGACGTTCCAAATCGTTACTCAAGTGATAAAAACGTCATTCAAACCAAGCTCGCCTATTCCTTTGTGGCGAAGAGCAAAAAGTGGCAGCCACTAAACTAGATGTAACAAGGGAGCGACGATCTATTTCTCATCACAAGTTTTCCAGGTGGCTATTCTACTGAATATTCTGTACATGTCCAGCTGGAAAAGCGCTAACTTTCGTTTGGAATCCTGACGAATTCGTTGTATTTTGTACGTATGAATTGATTCGGGTCTCTGGGTCGAGGAGCCGGGCATTGACATGCTTTGGGAGAGGCTTGAGGGATAAGGCGTAACTTTGTTATAAGGAAACATTCTTTTTCATCCGATGAATAGGAAGGATTTTTCCAGATGAAGTTTTTATTCAGGGTCTAGGTAATAACCTTCCCAGGACTGGATCTCATACAATGCCAGAGTGTAAGAGTTGTGGTAAGAAGTTAAGTTGGTATCACTTTAAGCGCGAGATTTGTCAGAGTTGCTCCCAAAATTGGGAAGGTCTCTTAGCTAAGGCCAATGTGGCTGCTTCAGAAGCTGAAATCTCCGCAGAGCAGGCCAGGAAGTTACACGACGGAGCCGGGTCATCCGGCGAGCCGGAAGAGTATTTTGACCTGAGTAGTCTGTTGTCCTCCATTCACGTGAAGGAGGAGTCTCCTGAGGACCTCGAATTCTTTACTAACATCTGGGCTCCAGCGGGCTATCCTACAAGGTCTTTTTTGGCTTCGTTGACACTCCACGCTTGTTTTGTGGGATTGATCTGGGGGTTGTCTGGTATCTCCTTTAGCGAACCTCTTCCCCTAACCAAGGAGGATTTAGAACGGGATTACCAAATTACTTATTACAGACCGTCAGACTTGCTGCCGAAAATCAACTCGGCAAGCGATGGGCCCAGAACCCCGGCCGGCCAGAATCCAAAAGTGAAGCCACCCAAGGGGAGCACATCGTTTCATCCAACTCAGACCATTCAGTCATCGCCGGTTAAACCTGACAACAGCAGCCAAACCATCGTTCAACCCAGCACGCCGGAAGTTCAAATCAAGCAGGAAGTAAAAGTGCCCAACATCGTTATCTGGAACGTACCTGAAGCCAAAGTGGAGTCGTTGGAAATTGCCAACAAAAAGATCAGCCCGCTTCTTTCTCCGAAGCCGGAGACGCCGGACCTGCAGCCGCCCGATCCCGACATCAAGTTAGATACTTCGATTTCAGATCTAAAAATTGCCAAAGCCGAAGTGGTCAATCTGCAGGCCAAGTTGACAGTTCCGGTGGGAGCTTCGGCGGAATGGAACATTGCTTCAGATGCAGGAACTCCTGGTCCTCTGGTCAATGTGCCTTCGGCTGACGGTGCGAGCGATCGATTGCGCAACCTGGTGGTTCTAAGTGCCAATCCGGGTCTTCCTGGTCCAGGGGGATTAAAGGTCCCGGCTGGAAACAAGACTGGGGCTTTTTCCATTTCTCCTGAAGGCAACCGGGCGGGCTCTCCGGACGGCTCCGATGGAGGCGAGTTAGGTGGAGGAGTTCTTGGAGGGGGTGGCAGTGGAGGTACGGGCAGCGGTTTTGGAGGAGGCGGGAATATTGCTTCCATCCAAATTCCGGGCATGTCCGTCAAAGGAGGGCCGAATGGTGGCGGTTCTGGGATCGCGGGTCCTGGCATTGCGGCCCCTGGCAAAAGACCTCGGTCGCCAAGTGGCGGATTCTCCGACATGCAAACCTTCGAAGATCCCGGTGAATCTTACAATATCACCGTTGTCGAAGGCCGAACGGGGGGAGCCGGTCTGGGAGTCTATGGAGTACTCTCGGGCAAGCGCAATTATACCGTGTTTATTCCTATGCCATCGGGTCGTTGGACAATGCAGTTTTCCGAAATGCCTGATAAATCCTCCCGAAGCGGAAGTACACAACCTGCGTCGGCCCAGTTATCGGGGGCTCAGGTTTTGGTTTCGGCGGGTGATGCCATCGTGCAGCCACGACCGTTGCGTAAAGTGGATCCGGGCAGACCCGAAGATGAGGAGCTTGCCAGGTTGAGAGGTTTGGTAGTCCTTTATGCCGTGATTCGCAAGGACGGAGGCGTTGACCGTATCCGAATTATCCGCAGTCTGAATCCAGCTCTGGATGAACGTGCTGCAGAGGCACTAAAACACTGGAAGTTCAAACCTGCCCAGCTGGCAGAGAATCTCATTGAGGTTCAAGCGTTGTTCGGGATTCCCTTCAAACCCCTGCGCCAATGAAACCAGGACGCAGCGGGCAGTTTGCAGCAAGCAGCCGAGATTTCTTGACTACCTACGCCAACCGCCTACTGGCCGCTGATTTTCCTCCCTCGCTAACTCGCTGTGACTAAATCCGTAAAGGAAATAGATCGTTAGCCCAATCACCAGCCAGACGAAAAAACGTATCCAAGTCAGTACTGGCAAACTTAACATCAGTAAAAGGCATGAAACGATCCCGCATAGGGGAACAAGGGGGACCCAGGGAGTCCTGAAAGGTCTTTTTCTGTCTGGGGAGGTACGTCTCATCACCATGACACCTGCACAAACCAGGATAAAGGCGAAAAGTGTCCCAATGTTGGTGAGGTCGGCAGCCGAGCCGATATCAATCACCATCGACGTGCCTCCGACAATGAGGCCCGTCCAGATCGTTGTGACATACGGGGTGCGGAAAAGCGGGTGAATCCGGGCAAAATACCGCGGGAGTAACCCGTCTCGAGCCATGGCCATAAAGATACGTGGTTGCCCAATCGAAAAAACCAGCAGCACTGAAGTAACCCCAGCAAGCGCTCCAGCGCTGATAACCGCTTGTACCCAGGGTTTTCCCGAAACCTCCACAGCCGTGGCAATGGCCGCCGCGTCATCGGCAAAGGCGGTATACTTTTTCATTCCAGTAAGCACGGCTGAAACTCCGATGTAGAGCAAGGTGCAGATCACGAGGGAAGTGATGATCCCAACAGGAAGATCCCGCTGCGGGTTGCGCGTCTCTTCGGCAGTTGTGGAAACCGCATCAAAACCGATAAAAGCAAAGAAGACGATAGCCGCACCACCCATGACTCCTGTGAACCCGTTGGGCATAAAAGGGTGCCAGTTTTGAGCAGGATTGACGTAAAACGCTCCGAAGGCGATAAAGAAGATCACAATAGCCGTCTTGAGGATTACGGCTGCGGTGTTGAAACGCGCACTCTCTCGAATCCCGATTACCAGAAGAATCGTCAAAAGAGCAACGATTAAGAACGCAGGCAGGTTGATGGCGATGGGATGACCCAGCAAGGCTGGCAGGTGAGAACTGGAATAATGGTTCAAGTTGCCGGCAGCCTGCGTGTAGTCCAGCACTTCAGAGGGATTGAGAAAGAGTTGACCCTGCTGATGCAGAGCAAGCTTGTGCGCTTTTTCGACCCACAAGTTAGCTGTGGCGTAATCTTTGACCAGCCAGAGGGGCAATTTGATTTGAGTTAGATTGTAAAGCAGCTTGGCAAAGAAATCCGACCAGCTAACGGCTACGGCGATGTTGCCAACCGCATACTCCAGGATTAAGTCCCAGCCGATAATCCAGGCAACGAATTCTCCGAGCGTGGCGTACGAATAAGTATAGGCGCTGCCCGAGACCGGAATCATGGAGGCCATTTCCGCATAACAAAGTGCTGCAAAAGCGCAAGTAATAGCGGCCAGCACAAATGAAAGTACGATAGCCGGCCCGGCTCCTGCCCGGCCTAACTGGAGCGGAGCACCGGAGAGCCAGGCGCTCACAAAATTGATGACCGGAGTTTCGATCGGATTCTGGAAACTCTGGCCGGCCGCCGCAGTGCCAGTCAGCGCAAATATGCCCGCCCCAATGATGGCGCCAATTCCAAGGGCTGTCAGATCCAGGGAGGTCAATGAGCGCTTCATCGAACGCTCTGGCGCCCGCGATTCATCGATGAGTCTTTCAGGACTCTTGGTCATGAATAATCGAGATTTCATCTTGTACCTCGTAGAAGCGTCAGCAGAGAAAATGCCTTTATATCACGAAAAGTTGAGCCACAGCGGGGGTGGTTTGCCCCCTATGCTGCACGTGACGCCAGACGTCGCGTCCCTCCACCCCGCGCTGGCTGACGCCAGGTGAAGGCTTCTCAAGCCTTCACCCCCTCCTCAGCTGAGGAGGGGAGCTTTCCTCCCAGGTTATTTCCGAACAACGCCCAATCCAAAAATTCGGTTTCACTCGAGTTGAATCGCGGTTTTACCAGCAACGGGCGGGCAAATACGGCGACAATTTTCGACTTGAAAACACTGAAGATCCTCGGCCAGGTAAAAACGGGAACGAATCCCGATGCCATCCTCTACGATCCTTCCTCGCAACGAGTATTCGCTTTCAATGGCCGAAGCAAAGACGTTACGGTTTTCGACGCTGCCACCGGAGTGGTGGCCAGCATGATTGCGCTCGGCGGCAAGCCGGAATTTGCAATAGCAGACAGCAAGGGGTCTACGTGAATATCGAAGACACGAGCGAAGTCGCCGAAATCGATAGCCGGAGGCTCACGGTGACGAAGCGGTCTTCACTCAAGCCTTGCGAAGAGCCTTCCGGAATAATCCTATGGGGGACAGACTAATGGACTGATTAGAACGAACAGGTTCTCTCCATGTCTTTGTCTTCCTGTTGTGCAATCCAGCCCCATCTTGGCGATTCGCGCTCATTTGCGTTCATCCGCGGCACATTCTTTTATGCCTTTAGCGTCTTCGCGGTTCAAATTCCTTAGACCTTTTCCAGCCCCGCATATTTTTGCATCATTTTCTTTAGACCATGACCGGGGAAGCTGACAGTGATTTTGACCTGGTCACCTTCCCCTTCGCAGCGAACGATGGTGCCAACTCCGAACGTGGAGTGGCGGACATGGCTCCCGGTTCTGAATCCGTTTCCGGCAATTCGTGAGTCTTTGCGGGCCGGTGCCAGATCGATTTGTTTCCCGCGCTGCTGGTAGAATTTTTGGATGCTCTCCAAGCTGTTGTACGTGGGACCGTCATAGCTGGCGGCTTTTTTCTGGACCTGACCGGAAGAAACATCCTGCAGCAATTCTCGAGGAATTTCTCTAAGAAAACAGGAAGGCTCAGTCTGATCCATGCTCTCGTTCCCGAGGAAGCGGCGAAACCTCGCCCGAGTCAGCACGAGTCTCTTTCTCGCCCGTGTCATCCCGACATAGCAGAGACGACGCTCTTCCTCAATCGCCATCTCATCTGCCATAGAGCGGTTATGCGGGAACAGTCCGGCTTCCATACCTACCAGGAAAACCAGGTGAAATTCCAGGCCCTTAGCGCTATGGAGGGTCATCAAATTCACTTTGGATCGCTCGTCAAGATCGTCAGTGTCTGATACAAGAGCAGCATGATCCAGAAAATCGCGCAAAGTTTCACCTCGCTCTTCCGCTTCCCGCGCCGCATTCACTAATTCATCCAGGTTTTCCAACCGCGTCTCCGCTTCCTGGGTGTCTTCTTCATGAAGCCATCGAACATAACCAGACTTCTCCATCACGTGCAAAAGGAATTTGTGGATTGTCATTTCTCTGGCCCTATTCAGAAGCTCCTGGGTTAAGTCGTGGAATTCGGTGAACGATTTAAGGGCTCTCAGAGGCATGTTTTTTTGAGTGACGATCGATTGTAGCGCTTCCCACAAGGAAAGTACTCGTTCGCGCGCTTCCGACTCAAGGCTGTCAACAGTTGTCCTACCGATACCGCGAGGTGGAGTGTTGATCACGCGCATCAGGCTGACCGGGTCGTGCGGATTGAGGCTAAGTCTCAAATAAGCCAACAGGTCTTTAACTTCCGCGCGCTCGTAAAAGCTGAAGCCGCCCACCACGGTATACTTGACATTATGGCGACGGCAGACTTCCTCAAAAAGACGAGACTGAAAATTAGTGCGGTAGAGGACAGCTATTGAATCTCCAGGATGGCTCCGCTGATGCTGCAGGATTTGCTCAACCACAAAGAGAGCTTCAACCTCAGCCTCTGGGGCAACAAACAGCGTCACAGGATCGCCACCGACCTTTTCGGTCCAGAGGGTTTTTCCTTTACGCGCCTCATTGTTGGAAACCACCGCTCCGGCGGCATCCAGAATGTTTTTGGTAGAACGATAGTTCTGCTCCAACTTGATGATCCTTGCGCTGGGGTAATCGTTTTCAAAACTTAAAATGTTTTGAATGTCTGCGCCTCGCCATCCATAGATAGATTGATCCTCGTCCCCAACAACACAAAGGTTCTGTTGCAGCTGGGTCAGTTGTCGAATGAGTTGATATTGGGTACGGTTGGTGTCCTGGTATTCGTCAACCATCACATAGCAGTATTGCTGGTTGAGATTCTCGCGCATCGATGAGTTGGCGTGAAGGAGCAAAACCGTTTTGAGCAGCAGGTCATCAAAATCCAGCGCGTTTGCCTTCTGTAATTTCTTTTCATACAAGTCATAAACCAGGGCAGTCTTTTCAGCGCCGGGGTTGTATGCCTGTGCATAGAGCGCTTGCGGGGAAAGCCCATGATTCTTTGCGTAACTGATTCTCGACAAAACGGCGCGGGGTGAAAGAGCCTTTTCGTCCACATCCAGCTCCTTGACACAACTTTTGACGACACTAAGCTGATCCGCATCGTCGAAAATGCTAAAGTCGTTGCTGTACCCAATGGAAGTTATGCCGCGGCGCAAAACTCGGACACAAAAGGAGTGAAAGGTTGAAATCATCGGGTTTGCTGAACGCGTCCCATGCAGCAGGGAAAAGACGCGTTCTTTCATTTGTTCAGCGGCTTTATTTGTAAATGTTACGGCCAAGATCTGTTCGGGCCTCACTTTCCGGTCTTCAATCAAGTGCGCAATCCGAAAAGTGATGACACGGGTCTTGCCACTTCCAGCTCCGGCCAGGATAAGCAATGGTCCTTCAGTAGTCCGAACCGCTTCTAGCTGTTGTGGATTAAGTTCTCTTTCTAAGTGAATCATTCTTCGTGGATCCTTTGATGGCAAGTTGCAACCAAACAGATACTTCCAGGTTTCAAGTCAGGCGACCCCCTCACCCGGCCTTGTGGAGGCTTCTCAAGCCTCCACCCCACTCCCTTAGGGAGAGGGGCAGGGGGGGCAGGGGGTGAGGGACTTAGGCTGTTTGTTACTATCTGAATGCAACTTGGTATGAGTCACCGCATTCATGAATTGAGTACTGAGTCAGATGACGAGAAGATTTCTGTCAGGATGATAGATGGGGCAAAGGTGATAAATGCATCAGACCAGGCAAAAAAATTACAATCTCCGATACCGAAAGCATTCTAAGAATTACCATGGGAAAAAGCAATTTCACAATGAATTCAGTATCCCAGAGTTCGGTAACACAGGACACTTATATCAGTTATATCCTTACATTTTATCCTAAATTTTATGTCTTTATTGCCGATCAAATGGATCATGAGTATTTCTGTTGGTGGGCAAATCATGAGTTTGGAAAATCTGGTGGAAAAAGCGGGCGATATGAAGGTGTTTCCAGCCGTTGCCCGGAAGGTTATGGAGATGGTGGATCGTGATGATGTCTCGGGGACCTTACTGGCAGAGGCTATCAGCAAAGACCAGGCATTGTCAGCTCACCTGTTGAAAGTGGGCAACTCCGCACTGTATGGGCTTCCTAGAGAAATCACCACGGTTCTAATGGCCGTTAGTGTTTTAGGCTTCAGGAATATTCGGGATATGACCATCATGGCAACGACTCGAGGGGTCTACAAGCGTTTCGGCATTACCGAAAAGATGCTTTGGACTCATTCGGTTTCAGCAGCAATCGGGGCCAAAATGATTGCCACTAAATACGCCCGCCTCGTCAGCGATGATGCCTTCATTTGCGGACTTTTGCATGATGTGGGAAAAGTCATTCTCAATAATGAATGCCCCGAAGCTTTTTCGCAGGTCATGATGAAAACGCATAACGAAGGAGCATCCTCGGTCCAGGCTGAGTTGGATGTTTTTGGGTACACTCACACCGAGGTCGGATCATCTGTTACGACCAGTTGGAATTATCCCAAGCTCATTCCGACTCTAATTCTGCAGCACCATCGGGATGAGGAGAAACGTCCTCGAATGGAAGATTCCAGTACGCTCAAGGTGCTTGCCTGCGTAGATCTTGCCAATTACATTTGTAAGATTCTTGGCGCCGGGTACCGAAAACCCAACCCCGAAATTGATTTGAAAGAAAGGCCGGCATTTACCTATCTTGATATCCAACCTGAAACTGCCCCTGCTTTGGTTGAAGAGATCCAGGAAGTCTTTTCTCGAGAGACCAACAAATGGTCGAATTAGCCTTTATCTGTCGTTTCGAATTACCCGAAGTTGACGTGGAGACTGCAACTCATATCTCACTCCGCGCCATTCCACTGCAGAGGTGAAAGCGGAAACGAGCAGGTTGTAGGCTGTTAATGTGGATGCCAGCGGAAATAACAGGACATATCCCCACCAGAATCGGCTGATATCCAATTTGCGGCTCAGGTGAATCAACTTGATCGTTTGCATTCGATAGGCACCGCGGAACGCTCCCAATAGGAAAATGAAACCTACCATCAGACTATACTTTAATAAGCGACCTGCCTCGGCGCCGTTTGACATACTTGAAGGGCCGAATTGATGCCAAACTGCTTGAACCCACCTGACCACGGCCCACCACCAGACTAACACGAAGGTCCACTGCGAGACGAGTGCCAACCTCCAGAGTTTGTGGGCATAGACTTTTGTAATGATCATCTGCCGGGTTGTCCACTCCAGAAGTTCGCTCCAACTGCATCGGCCATAAGAGCCAATCAGACATCGTGGCTCATAATGGATCGCAAATTTGGCATCTCTCATGGCCTGTGTCATGGAATAATCGTCACTGATCGTGTGTTTCCAGTGCTCCAAGACTTTTGCACGCTCAAAAGTCGATCGGCGGATCGCCATCGATCCCCCCCAGGCGAAATTATGATCGTGATTACCCAGTAATGTTGCAATAGAACCGTTCCAAACAGAGCGCAGCACGCTGGCAAAGTTCTGCCGCGAGGGGAAATACCAACGATAACCTGTGGAGACTCCGATGTGCTCCTTCTGCAAAGGAGCTATCAGGTCTCGCAGCCAGTCCCGGTGCGGCCTGCAGTCAGAGTCTGTAAAAACAAAAACTTCTGATGTGGGATCCGCATTTGATATAGCCTGGATCAGATTGTGGACCTTTTCACCACGCTCCTGGCTGATCCCAGCGGTCACAATCTTAGTTTGCAGGGCAGGGAAGCGGGAGGAAACTTCTCGAAACAGCGGTCGTGAAGGGTCAGCAGCCGTGGCCGTAACCAACAAGAGTTCGTAAGAAGGATAGTTTTGCTGGAACAAAGCCGTAACATTCTTCTCCAGGTCGTGTTCCATGCCTTTGCAGGGCAAGATCACCGAAGCTCGCGGTGTCCAGTCAGGCAGCCGCGAAGCTAGATGGGTTCGAATATTGCGATGGTAACGAATACTTTCAATTGCGCCAACCAACCCCTTCAAAAGAATAAGGCTGACCAGAAGGGTGAAGAGGATTTCCATAGGCTACGGTCTGCACAACGCTCGTTAAGTGTTTTTATTGTTTCTGCAGACTGACGGCGAGCCGATCCCTTCGAGGCCCCGCCAAAGCCTTCTTTGCTTCCGAAGCCACCAGAGATTTCTCAAGACTTGCTGTCTGTAAGAGAAAAACCTCGTCTCTGAAATTACTCCCTCGCCCTCTGGGAGAGGAT
>JBGOVH010000006.1:0-16120 GCA_041478005.1 Terriglobia bacterium
ACGTATTTTTTCATCGCTCTCTTCCTTGAATATGAAATTCTATTTACCTTTGCAATCATAGTAACATCTCTTCACTCCTCCGTCTGCGACTGTCCCCCTCGCCCCCTCGCCCCGCCGTGAGAAAGTCCCCTCCTATTTTAGGAGGGGGTGAAGCCCGCAAGGGCTTCGGGGGTGGTAAGCGTCGCGTGCCAACCCAAGATGGACGCGAATCGCCACGGTCGACCACCCCCCCGGAAGGCCTAACGGCCGTCAGCTCCCCCCCTGAGCCAGGAGGGGATTTCTTCACACCTTCAGGGGCTGGAACGTGAGGGGTTTTTGTCACTCAACTATGCAAAGCAATCGAATTCTCATTGCCCACGGAGACTCACCAGGTAAGCCAGCAGATCTTCTAGTTGTCTCTGGTCCAGCATCTGCTCGTCATAAGCAGGCATTAAGGACTTGCGTTCGTGGATGACTTCTTTCAAATTCTTCCTTAAAAAAAGATGAAACTTTTCATTTTGGTCCATGAGTTGGAGAGTAAAATTGTCTTCGTTCTTGGCAATCCCAGTAATGCGTTTGCCGTCCCGTGTGAGTACGGTAACGGTGTCATATGCGCGATAAACATCGAGATACTCTCTACCTGGCTCCTGCAGTGCCTCGGCCAGGTGTTTATTGGGTTCCCTGATGGCTTCGACCAGATATTGTAACGGTCGGGAGGCTCCAACCCTCGAGAGATCTGGTCCAAGGCGGCCTCCTTTGCCTGTGACCATGTGACATTTGGAGCAGAATCCTTGGTTGTAGAATATTGTCTCGCCCGCCTCGCGATTTCCAGAAACAGGCGTTGCTGTGGACTCCATGCTGCGAAGATAAGCGATGATCATCCATGTTTCCTCTTCGGTGAGGTCATTGGCTGGCATTTGTGTCCCAGGCACTCCCCGAGTAATGGTGCGGAAGAGCGTCGCATCGTTGCCACCGTGCACCCAGCGGCCGGCGCTCAAGTCCGGTCCGCGTCCACCTCCGCGTCCTTCATTACCATGGCAAAGCCCGCACCCAGAACGAAAAAGAGACTTGCCCTCCTGAATGGCGGAAGCATTTCCTGCCAGCGGATTCTTTGCCTCTCCGTCTTCTTTCGCGGAACCAAAGGTTTGTGAAGAACCGACTATCACCCATGACATTACTGAGAAAGCAGAGAAAATAAGAGCTAGCCATCTGGTACAAAAGCCAAAATCGGACTCACGCCGCATGTTTCCTCCTGACCACCATTCTATTGAGCCATTTAGACCCCTCTCAAGATCCAACTCGTCGTCGTAATCGTCCTTGAAAACAGAGGACGAGAACAAGGATGAAATCCCTAAGTTTTCATCAATTGCGGAGGCAATAGGATATCATCCACGTTTTCCAAGGGCCCGCCTACATTCCTGCAGTGTCTCATCATAGAAATTCTCCAATCGATGTCCTTCCGACGCTGGTCTCGATGCTTGTGAGCTGCGAAATTTAGTGCCTTCAGCACTGACATAACTTCACATGATTGCATAGTGCTAAGTATAGTTCTCGACTGGCAATCCTACAACAGATTCTAGGAATTGAGGAATTGTCCGTTATCATTCATCATGGGGGCCCCCTGAAGAACGGGTGAACAGCTCGAATTGTCAACTTCGCAATCAGTTCTCCGGAAAAAGATATTGAGACCCAAACTGCTTGAGAGCCGCACCAGCCTCACCAAAAGTGTTTGACATCCAAAGGGGCGTGGGCTAACTTCTAGGCACGGTGCAGCTTTGCAGCGCCTGCTTTTGCCCTCTGCTCCTTGCTTTTCACCACCGCTTGATTCCGTCACCACTTAATCTGATGTCTATGAACTCGAATCTTGGCAAGAAAGACTGTTACATTGGCATTGATATTGGCGGAGCCAACATCAAAGCTGGTTTGGTCAACGCAGAAGGAAAAATCTGGGCCCAGCGTATCCATCCTGTCTCCCACGAAAACTTAACTGAGTTGTCCAGGCAGATTGTAGATCTGGTCTGCGAACTGCGACGAGCTGACAGCCAGCTCAATATCAAGGGAGTGGGCATTGGAGTTCCGGCGTTGGTTTCAAAAAGGAAATCACAGATCAGTATTTCCCCCAGTATTTCCTACCTTAACGGTGTGGAACTCAAGACTCGAATAGAAGAATTGCTCGCATTGCCCGTTTCGATTGACAACGACGGCAACGTCGGGGCATACGGCGAAATGATGATGGGAGCGGCAAAGGATGTTCAAGACTTCATATTCATTTCCATAGGGATCCGCGTCGGAGCTGGTATTGTCATTAACCGGAAGGTTTACCGGGGAGTCGGTGGATTTGCGGGAGAGCTGGGGCATATCGGGGTCGACCCTGAAGGAAAGAAGTGTTTTTGCGGTGGAACCGGATGCCTCGAACGCTATGTGTCGGCACCATCCATCGCTCAACGGGTGGAAGAGCGCATCCTTTTGAATCCTTCCTCTGCTCTGCAAATTATCACCGATCGTCCAATTAATGCGCAGGATGTCTCTGCAGCTGCTCTCGTGGGAGACAAGATGGCCTGTGTGATCATGGGTGAAGTTGCACATTACCTCGGAATGGCCATTGCAAACCTCATCAATCTGCTGAATGTGGAAATGGTGGTTCTTGGAGGAGGAGTCATTGAGGCTGGAGACGTCTTGCTTAGGCCCACCATTGAGGAGGTAAAGCGGCACGCGCTTTCACCGCCCTATGACGATTGCAAAATTGTCGCTGCATCCCTTGGAGCCTCGGCAGGAATCATTGGTTCTTCTCTGCTGGCTCGGGATATGCTTTCCGTTGAGGCATATTCTTGAGCTGAGGGAAAGCCGGACATGAGCAAGATCGAAAACCGTGGCTAGCTCAGGACACCGTTTGGCTCGGATACGAACCTCGACCAGGTTTTTCATGAGTTCTGAAACTCAAACCAACCGTCTCTCCATGACTCAACAGCGTTCTCTGCAGTGAACATCTTCCTGTATTCAGATCGTCGCTCACATTCATTCACTTAGGTCTCATGGATCAAACCCACATCCGAAATTTCTCCATTATTGCTCACATCGATCACGGCAAATCAACTCTTGCTGATCGCTTACTGGAGTTTACAGGAGCTTTGTCTAAGCGCGAGATGTCGGAACAAGTCCTGGATGACATGGATCTGGAGAGAGAGCGGGGCATCACCATTAAGGCACATGCCGTTCGTTTGAACTACCGTAACGAAAGAGGGGAGGACTATATCCTCAATCTGATCGACACCCCCGGTCATGTGGATTTCTCGTATGAAGTTTCCCGCAGCCTGGCAGCCTGCGAAGGCGCTCTGCTCGTGGTAGATGCCTCGCAAGGGGTAGAGGCCCAAACCCTGGCCAATACTTATTTGGCTTTAGACAATAACCTGGCGATTATTCCAGTGATTAACAAGATTGACTTGCCCAGCGCGGAACCTGAACGCATCAAAGAGCAAATCGAGAACATCATTGGCCTGGATGCTCATAATGCAGTCCTGGTCAGTGCCAAGCAAGGAATTGGCACGCAGGAGCTTCTGGATGCCATTGTCAGGGAGATCCCTCCACCTGCGGGCGACCCGGCAGCACCGCTGAAAGCTCTGATTTTTGATTCCTGGTTTGATGTTTACCGGGGCGTGATCATTCTGGTTCGGGTTATCGATGGGACCTTAAGAGTGGGAATGAAGATCCGCTTAGTGTCTCAGGGTCAAACGTATGAAATTGAAAGAGTGGGGGTCTCAACTCCCAAGATGCAGGAAGTCAGTCAGCTTTCAGTAGGCGAAGTGGGTTTTGTAGTAGCCAATATCAAGAAGGTTTCTGACACAAAGATCGGCGACACGATTACTGAAGATGCCCGCCCCACTGACACGCCGTTTCCTGGCTTCCAGGAGATCAAGCCCATGGTTTTTTCCGGGCTCTATCCGATCGAGCCTAATCAATACGAGGCTTTGCGCGATGCGTTGGAGAAATTACGTCTGAACGATTCCTCTTTTTTCTACGAACCTGAGACTTCATTGGCGCTTGGGTTCGGCTTTCGTTGTGGCTTTCTCGGGCTGTTGCACATGGAAATTGTGCAGGAACGCCTCGAACGCGAATTTGACCTTTCTCTGATCACAACGGCTCCTGGTGTGCGCTATCGCATCACTAGAACAGACGGGACAGTGGTTGAAATCGACAGCCCTACCAAAATGCCTTCACCCTCTGTGATTGACAAAATGGAAGAACCAGTAATCACAGCTCTGATCATGACGAACGACGAATATGTCGGAGCTATTTTGAAGCTGGCAGAGGAGAAAAGAGGAGTCCAGAAGGGACTTGAATTCGTGACACCAAAGAGAGTTTTGATTACATACGAACTGCCACTTAATGAAATCGTTCTGGACTTCTACGATCGGTTGAAGTCCGTGTCACGCGGATACGCTTCGCTCGACTATCACTTCACCGGATACTGGACCTCGCCACTAGTTCGATTGGACATCTTGGTTTCAGGAGAGCCGGTCGATGCTTTGTCGGTGATTATCCATCGAGATTTCGCTTACAGTCGCGGCCGCTCTCTAGTGGAAAAGATGAAGGAGCTCATTCCACGCCAGATGTTCGAAGTTACCATTCAAGCTTCAATCGGAAGCAAGATCATTGCGCGTGAAACCGTTCGGGCAATGAAAAAGAATGTGCTGGCGAAGTGTTATGGCGGTGACATCACGCGGAAGCGGAAGCTACTGGAGAAACAAAAGGAAGGGAAGAAACGAATGAAACGAGTGGGGCGCGTCGATATTCCACAGGAAGCCTTCCTGGCGGTGCTGAAAGTAGATTAAATCAGATGTCCGTGGTCCGTTGCCAGCTGACTGCTGACCGCTAACAACTGCCTATTGCCCTCTTGCCACTGCCTTTTCCCCATCCAGTACCTCGCGGACCTTCCGTGCGAAGGAGTCTGGGCTGAAGGGCTTTTGGATAAAAGAGGCGCATGGATCCAAACCGCCATTAAGGAACATGGAGTCATCTGGGTAACCGGACATATAGAGGACTTTGGTTTTAGGACGCAAACTTCTCAAGCGCTTGGCCAAGTCGCGACCTCCCATGAGTGGCATGACTAAGTCTGTCACCAGAAGTTGGATCGGGCCAAGGTGCTGGATGGCGGTCCTTAGTGCATCTGTGCCATTGGGGGCTTCGAGGACCCTATAACCGTTTCGTGACAGGATCTGATAGGCCAGATTTCGAACGACTCCTTCATCCTCTGCTAAAAGGATGGTTTCGCTGCCACCTGGCGTTTCAATTCCCTCATCCCTGTACATCACCGGCTTTGAAACAGAAACTGCCTGAGGAAGATAAATCTTGAAAGTGGTACCGCGAAACAGCTCACTTTCCACTCTGACGGACCCACCGCTCTGCTCAATAATTCCGTAAACCATGGATAGACCCAGTCCTGTCCCCTCGCCTTGTTTCTTGGTTGTGTAAAATGGCTCAAAAATGTGAGACTGAGTCTCCGTATCCATTCCGCACCCTGTATCCGTCACAGACAGCATTGCGTATCTCCCAGGCTTGATCGTTAGATATCTTCTAGCCGAAGATTCATCGAATTCAACATTGGCCGTCTTCAGTGTCAGCTTCCCGCCTTGGGTCATTGCATCTCGAGCATTGAGAGAGAGGTTTAAGATTACTTGCTCAATTTGTCCTCGATCGCCTTTTATGAGAGAGCGGTCCGGGTCGTGCAATGTGACCAGCTCGATGTCTGCCCCGATCAATCGCCGCAGCATTTTTCCCATATCAAGAACGACCTCGTTCAAATCTAATATTTGAGGTTGAAGGAGCTGTTTGCGACTGAAGGCCAGCAACTGGCGGGTGAGCTCGGCCGCACGATTTCCCGCCCTCTTGATTTCCTCAACGTCGCCACGGAGAGGGTTATGGGGCGGTATGGAGGATAAGAGCAGTTCACTGTATCCCATGATCGCTGTGAGAAGATTGTTGAAATCGTGGGCCACACCCCCGGCCAGTTTCCCAACAGCTTCCATTTTCTGGGACTGTCGGAGTTGCTCTTCTCTCTCTCTCAGAGCCTGCTCCGCTTTTTTCCTCTCGCCAATATCACGTACCATGGAAACGATGTAGAACTGGTTTCCTGCCCAGGCCGTCGAAATGGATCCCTCGAGTTCAATCAGGGTTTTGTCTTGTCGCCTCGCTTTAAACTCATATAAGGGAGGGGCTGGCTCTCCCTTCATCCGCCTTTTTCCGTATTCCAACATTCGCGTGTTATCCTCAGGAGCAATGACGAATGAGAGGTGTTTTCCAATGAGTTCCTCAGCTGAATCATAGCCTAAGAGTTTAAGGTAGGCCGGATTGACATAAACAATCCTCTCTTCCTCTTCCACCATGATCCCATCTCGCGAAGCCTCAAAAATCGCTTGTAACCAGTCCTGGCTTTCCCGAAGTTGTTTCTGGATGCCGGATTCTTGCCGGTCAGTGGCACTGACCCATTTCTTGTCCAGGACCGATTTCATCAGTTAATTGATTTTCCTTTTTCTTAACGGCAACCCTGAGGCGGAACTTTCGAGCACTTACGCGATGCCAGTACTTCATGCATCGGCCTTTTTTGGAGGAATCCTTAGTTTATTTCGGAGTCTTAATGTCAAGCGAGGCGGTCACTTGTGATCCACCGCCAGGTGGGTGAGAAACTGAGCAACTTCGGTTTCTGTCATCTCGGAGGGCATTCCGTGAAACAATCAGACGCCCCAGCCAACGAACACCTATGAATCTTCTTACGGGAAATACTTCTCCAGCGAAGAAGGGAGGGCTTTGATTATGTCATTGTAGGTTACAACGACTGCTAGCAGGATCAAGAGCACGAATCCTATTTGAGTAATTCTCTCGCGTGTGGGCAGACTTAGATCACGACGGATCACGGTTTCCAGAAGAATAATAGCAATCACTCCACCGTCCAACACCGGAATCGGAAGCAGATTCATGATGCCAAGATTCAAGCTAATGGCGGCCATTAGAAATAGAAGGTCGGAAAATCCGCTTTTTGCCGCGATGCCAGATTGACGGAAAATTCCGATCGGCCCCTCAATCATTCGAAGTGAAGCTTCACGTTTGAAGAGCTTGTGCAGGATTTCGAAGATGAGCCCAGTAAACTGGATGTTTTTATTGACGGACTCCTGGAATGCCTGTCCTAGACTCAATTCCTTGACAGTCATCTTTTGGGTCTGGTCTCGTTCAATGCCAATCAATCGACGGTCGTTATCCTTGTAAGGTTTGACGTTTAGAGTCATCTCCTGCCCATTGCGAAGAACGGTCAGTGAGATTACTTCATCCTGGTTGTGGCGCAGCACATCGGCCAAGTCTTTTCCAGCCTTCACCAAATCCACGCTACCCACTTTGATGATCTGGTCCCCAGGTTTGATGCCGGCCTCTGCTGCCGGTTTCCCCTTAAGAACTCCTTTGACGGTTAGAGATGTAAAAGGCGGGGTGAAAGGAAACACACCCAAATAGCCGCCATGATTCCTGCCTTGCTCTTCAGGGGTGATGGATTGGTGGAGGATTTGGCCCTGCCGAACAATTTCAAATTCCAGTTGACGATTGGCGCTCGTCGCCACCTCAAGAGCAAACTCATCCCACTTCGGCTTTCTCTTGGCTCCCACGGCTGCGATGAGGTCCCCGGGCTGCAAGCCGGCCTTCTCTGCGGGAGAGCCGGTTTCGATAATTCCAACGACCACAGGCTCGCTTAGCCAGGTAGGTTCTTCGAACTTGTAGTAATAAACCCCTGCCAAAAGGAATATGGCTAGCAGTATATTCATTACAGGGCCCATGACCGCTACCAGGAAACGTTGCCACTTGGGTCGGGACAAGAATTCTTCAATGCCGCCTGTTAAATCCTCTCCCGGGTTTTCTCCCGCCATCCTCACGAAGCCACCGAGCGGGATAGCGCAGACTTTATACTCCGTCTCGCCCTTTCGCACCCCAAAGAGTTTTGGGCCAAAGCCGACCGCAAAAGCCTCAACCCGGATCTTTAGCAGCTTGGCTATGAAGAAATGGCCGAATTCATGAAGAATAACGACGGTTCCGAAAACGAATATGACACTCAGTATGTTTGTTGAAAAAAAATCAAGCATCCAATAAATCTCCTCAAAGTTCAATCGCCGATATGCTTACTCTTCGGAAAAACAGAACCAATGATTAGGTTGCGGAAAAATCTCTCATCACCCTCTGTTTTCCTTCGGACGCTTTAGTGGTGTAGTCCTTCTGGATCAGGCGCCTTGTTTCCTTCCTTACGCTATCATCATACTGTAGAAGTTCCTGAACCGTCGAGAAATTGCTTTGACTCTCGGCCAATCTCATCATCTTCATAATGATTTTCGGAATCATCGTGAACTGAATTTTCCCTGAGAGGAAATGATCTACGGCAACCTCGTCGGCAGCATTCAGGACACAGGGTTGAGCCCCCAGTTTTCTTCCCGCCTCGTAAGCCAATTCAAGGCAAGGGAACTTCCTAACGTCAGGTTCGAGGAATTCCAACTTTTGCACTTTTCGGAAATCAAGACAGGCTCGTTTCGTGGCGACTCGGTCCGGATAAGTCAATGCATATTGGATGGGATGCTGCATGTCGGGAATGCCAAGCTGGGCAATGATTGAACCATCCACATATTCAACCATGGAGTGAAGGGTAGACTGCGGATGAATCAACACAGAGATTTTCTCTACCGGCAAATCGAAGAGCCATTTTGCTTCCAAGACTTCAAAGCCCTTGTTCATCATCGTGGCTGAATCAATCGTGATCCGGTCTCCCATATTCCAGGTGGGGTGTTTGAGCGCCATCCTGGGGGTGACCGTCTTCATTTTCGTGATTGAAAAGTTGCGAAAAGGACCGCCTGATGCAGTAAGGATAATCCGGCAGACTTCTTCTCGTGAGCCTGAACGCAAACACTGGTGAATAGCATTGTGCTCACTATCGACAGGGATGATCGCAGCTCTGCTTCGACGGGCTGCTTTTTTGACTATCTCACCCGCAACCACCATGATTTCCTTGTTTGCCAACGCGATCGTTTTGCCACATAAGATGGCTTCGTAGGTGGGGATTAGGCCGGTAACTCCAACGATTGCGCTTATGACAATGTTCGTTTCCGGATGGGTGGCGACTTCAATCAAACCCTCCAGTCCGACTGCAATCCTGGGCCGCCGTGCGGAAGGGATGTGCCTAATTCGAAGTCTCAGTTCCTGCGCTGCGGAAGGATTTGAAACGGAAACTAACTGAGGGCAAACCCTTTCAATTTGTTCAGCCATCAATCGGCTGTTGTTTCCGGCTGCCAGCCCTACCACTCGGAATTCTCGAGGGAAGTCTTCAATGACCTTCAAGCAATTTCGGCCGATGGACCCGGTGGATCCAAGAATACTTATGCTCTTCATAACGGAGACAACAATATATGTCCTGTTGACAGCCTATTTCGGATCCAGTAAAAAACGAATGTATCCGAAAATGACCGGACTCGCAAACAAGACTCCATCGATCCGATCTAGCATCCCGCCGTGGCCTGGAAGCAAATTGGACGAATCTTTAACGCCTGCGCCTCTTTTCAAAGCAGATTCGGAAAGGTCCCCGATCTGGCTGACCGCACCGACAATCCAACCCAAGTAAAGCAAATGGGAAAGGGGAGCCAAAGGCAGAAATATCTTATGGCCTAGATAGGCCCCCAATGTACTGCCCAAAAGACCTCCCAGAGCGCCTTCGACGGTCTTCTTGGGACTGATGTTTGGGGACAGTTTGTTCCTACCTATGGTGCTTCCGACATAGTAGGCTGCGGTGTCCCCAACCCAAACCACCAGGAGAAGAAAAAAAATCCAGCGACTGCCATCGCCCCAGATTGTAGGAGTCAAGCGTACTGCGAGGAGTAGACCCAATGTGACGGATATGTACACAAGGCCTAAAAACGTTGCCGAGGAGCCAGGCAAAACTTGGCGAAGCCGGTCTCCTTTTCTCAGACCTAGAGCAGTGACTGTGAGCGCTGCTATAGTCAAGACGAAGAAAGAAAAGCTTTGATTGCGGGGTGAATAATAGAAAGTTCCCAATAAGGCCAAAGAAAAAAAATGCCCCCAAAAACGATGAACTTCGAATCCCGATTTAACTGAGATGGAGAAGAATTCCTCCAAGGCTAAGCTTGTGGAAATGGCCACCAGGATTGAGAAATAAATGGGTGGAGTATGCCCTATGATGAAAATGAGAAAAGGAACCAACACCAACGCAGTAAGAACGCGCTTCATTGGATCGACAGGCCTCCATAGCGCCGGTCCCTCTTTTGGTAATCAATAATGGCTTCAAAGAAATGTCTTTTCCGAAAGTCTGGCCATAGAGTATCGGTAACCCAGATTTCCGCATAGGCAATTTGCCAAAGCAAGAAGTTGCTGATACGCAATTCCCCACTAGTCCTGACCATCAAGTCGGGATCGGGCAAGCCAGCGGTGTACAGACATTCAGATATAGCTTCCTCTGTGATCTCGATCTTTTTCCTGTTCTGAGTCTCTTTTTCCAATAGGAGCTTGAATGCGTCCACCAGCTCTGCGCGGCCACCATAGTTCAGAGCTACATTGAATAGTAAGCCATTATTTTGTAATGTTTTAGATTTAGCAATATAAAGTTCTTCTTGAATTTCAAGATTCAATTCTCCAATCCGTCCAATCGTCGCGAACTTAACATTGTTTCTAGTTAGGGTCTTAATCTCCTTCTTGAGAAATTCCTTCAAAAGACTCATTAGAGTAGAGACTTCACCCGCAGGACGTTTCCAGTTCTCAACCGAGAATGCGTAGAGTGTGAGAACATCCATCTTGAATCTAGCGGCCGTTTCCACTGTTTCCCTAACGGAATGGATTCCCGCCCGATGTCCAGCTACTCTTGGCAAACGACGTTTTTGCGCCCATCGCCCGTTGCCGTCCATGATAATGGCGACATGACGGGGAATTTTCTCCAAATCAATTTGGTCCAGGAGCTTCTCTTCGATAGAACCCTTCTTGAGATGGCCTTCGAAGTTGGCTCTAATTTCCTTGCTTAGGACGGACATATTGGTGAAAGGGCCTGAGGTTAGTAGCCCACCGAAACTAGAAATAGCCCTTTGGCGGGTGCAGTAGGACCTGCAGTTGACCGGTTCTTGGATTGGAGAATGTAGAAGATATTCTCACGGGTTAGTTTGCCTTTGCCTACTTCCAGGAACGTCCCAACTAAATTTCTAACCATGTGATGCAGGAAGCCGTTGGCACAGATGTTATATTCTATTAGATTCCGTTGGCTGTCAAACACAAAAGAAGAGCTAATCACGCGCCGGGCCTTGGATTCCACTTCCGAATCAGAATCGCAAAAGGAAGAAAAATCGTGCTTTCCCAGGATGACTTCTGCGGCTTGGCTCATCCGCACGAGATCAAGTGGGCGAGGGTAGTGATGAACATAACGATAATCAAAAGGTGAACAGGAATTTCGGTTCAAGATACGGTAACGGTAATGCTTGACCTTTGCATCGAGGCGGGCATGAAATTCTTGAGGGGCCTCGTCGATCCGAGTCACTCGAATGGTTGGCGGGAGGAGCGAGTTAATGGCTTTCTTGATGTTGGCGGGAGGAATATGGCTTTCCGTCTTGAAATTACAGACCTGGGCCAAAGCATGAGCTCCAGCATCCGTTCTCCCTGAACCATGGATCAGAACCGGTTGCTCCGTGATGCGCTGAATGACCTGAGTGAGCTGTCCTTGAATCGTGTCTAGGTTGGGTTGAATTTGCCAGCCGTGAAAATCTGTCCCCTCGTATTCCAGCTCCAATCGGACATTGCGTTCCATAATTTAGTAGCAGGTCTTCGGCTTACGATTCCAGGTTCCATCGATTTTTTCGTTCTAAAATGGGGCCTATTCAATCAAAAACCCTAAGATCCTTGATTCCGGCTCCCTGGCTTTACAGGCAGAGAGCCCTCCCGGCAAAGAGGACACTCTTTAGACTCATAAGTGGGCATCTCCAGAGTCCAGAGGCTGAAGTAGTCGACGCCGAGGTTGGCCCCACCGCCGCTTCGATCCACTATCGATAGTGCTCCCAAGACTTCCCCTCCTTGAGATCTGACCACCGCCATGGTTTCCAGAGTCGATCCTCCCGTTGTGATGACATCTTCCACAACCAATCCTTTTTCACCTGGCTCGATGTTAAAGCCTCGCCGGAGCCGAAGAGAACCCCCTTCCCGCTCGGCGAATATGGCTCTGCATCCCAGAGCGCGGCCCACTTCCTGTCCGATCACGATACCTCCAATAGCAGGAGAAATGACAAAATCGGGCTTTTCCTGGCCATAGTTTCGAGAAAGCTCTTTGGCAAAGGATTCCGCAAGATCTGGCCATTGCAGAACCCGGGCGCATTGCAAATATTTCTCGCTATGCAACCCGGAAGACAAAAGAAAATGGCCAGAAAGCAACGCTTGGGTTTTGTCAAAAATATTTCTGATTTCTTCTGGACTCATAAGATGGGGTCTGGTTCTGGACGTTGATCCTGAAGAAGGTAGGGATCTTATCACCGCCAACAGGCATAAATCAAATTGACACTTTTCAACTCCGTCTGGCAGAGTATCAGTTTGTTTTCACCGCGTTATTCCAAATTCGGGGACGCAACCGGATTTGGACTCCGTCTTCTACGAAAAGTTGAAACCTAAGATGCATAACTTTCGTAAGTGTTCTTGAACTCAGTAGTGCTTCATTTTCATTAGAATCTAACCGCATAAGGGAGTGTCCAATGATTCAACTCGCCCTCTGGTCTATTAGAAACTGTTCAATTAGATTGTGCCTGACTCTAGTTTTTCTTACTGCCTCAATTCTCGGTTCAACAGCCGATCTCTTTGGACAATCCGTTTTTCCTCTTCCAAACTGGTTTAAGGAGAACGTTGGACGGCGGCAAACCGTGGACCAAGAGAAGCTAAACCAGGATTACCTGAGGAGTCTCGAGAAAGACGGTAAACTGAGTATTACCGAGGCCGACGCAGTTCGATTGGTTTTGCAAAACAACCTGGATGTGGTCGTCGACAGGTATGATCCCCGCCTAGCTCTTTACGACATTGATAGGGGTTACAGCATCTTTGACCCCAAGCTTCAGTTCACATTATCTGCAGCTCGTAGTGACATACCCCAAACCAATACCATCATCAGCGGTGTGCCTTCTCTGACTTTCTTGCAACACCAGGCGAATTTCAGTTTCTCCCAGTTGTTTCAGACGGGCACCCATTACTCCATCGATTACACCAACGTTCGACAGTCAAGTAACAGTCTCTTCAACCAGGTCAATCCCTACTTGAATTCCCAGCTCAGAGCCACAATTACTCAGCCCTTGCTAAAGAATTTTGGAAAATTGGTTAATGCAAGGCCAATTTTGATCGCGAGGAACAACAAAGACATCAGCGATCATATTTTTGCCCAACGAGTGATTGCCCTTGTGAATCAGGTTCAGAACCTGTACTGGAACATCGTTTTTGCCATAGAGGAAATCAAGGTCGGACAGCAATCCCTGGATCTGGCAATCAAGACCAATAATGACAACAAACGCCAGGTTGAAATAGGAACTCTGGCCCCTATTGAAGTTGTCAAATCTGAGTCGGAGATTGCTAATCGCAAAGAGACGTTAATCCGGGCCCAATACACGCTGGAACAGTTAGAAGACCAGATGAAGAAACTGATTAGTTCCCTGGGAGATCCCGCTCAAATCACTTCCAGAATTGAGCCCTTAGATAAGACACTTTCTCCTGATCAATATAAAGACTTTGATTTGGCACAGGCTGTGAGCTATGCGATTGAAGCCCGGCCTGAAATTAAGCAACTCAAGAAAGACATCGAAAATCAGCAAATCAATGTGCAGTACTATCGAAACCAGTTATTGCCCAGCGTTAATTTGGAGCTGAGTTACGGGACCAGTGCGCTCGCTGGACAGAGTAGAATCTTCAATCCAGATCGCACTTTCAGTCTTGGGCCCAATACAGGGTGGCCTGAAAGTATTCGGTCGCTATTTGGCAATGATTATCCCGGCTACAGCGCGGCCTTTACAGTTGAAATACCCATTAAGAATCGGGGTGGGCAAGCAGACCATGCTCGGGCCAATTTTTCCAAATACCAAGCCGAGAAGCGCTTAAAAGCGTTGGAACAGCAAGTGGCCTTGGAAGTGCACAACGCACACACAGCGCTTGAAATGAATCGTGCCCGAATAGAAGCCGCGACCGTTGCCCGCCAATTGGCCGAGAAAAACCTGGATGCCGAACAGAAGAAGTTCCAGCTTGGGACATCGACTATCCGCTTTGTCCTGGAAGAACAGCGCAACCTGGCTATTGCGCAGTCCAGTGAAGTGAGCGCATTAGTGGCATTCACACAAGCCAAGAACGACCTTGATAGGGCCGTGGGAAAGACTCTTGAAGTTCAAAACATTCGACTCGAGGATGCTTACAGCGGGAATCTTGAGAAACCTCGCAATATCCCGGGAGCTCCGAGCAGCCCAGCCCAAAAATAGGTTGTGATTGGGACCCTCCATCGTGAGGCCCCGTGTGGATCGGAAAATCGGGCAAACCGGGAAAGACTGACAGCGACGAACCCTTACTCTGACGCCCCTCCCACTTTTCAGTTTTGACGTGTTGTGTTAGCTTTAGGCCGCTTCATACTTCTGGAGCGGCCTTTTTTTGGTCCATGTCGAACCCATGAAGATTTCGGCCACGATCATTTCTCTCAACGAGGAAGAACACTTAGGACGTTGCCTGCAATCGATCCAAGGTGTCGTGGACGAAATTGTAGTGGTCGATTCCGGAAGTAGCGACCAGACGCTTGACATTGCAGCGACCTATGGGGCTATTGTACTGAAACGTCACTGGACCAATTATTCCGACCAAAAGAATTTTGCGGCTTCTAAGGCATCTCATGATTGGATCTTGAGTTTGGATGCCGACGAGTGCTTCAGCGCGTTGCTGCGTGAAGACGTGTCAGCACTAAAGTCAAGGGAAGCGACCGCAGAAGCCTTTGAATTCCCAAGACTGGCCCAATACTTAGGGCGTTGGATTCATCATTCTGGCTGGTATCCAGACTACAAGGTGCGCCTTTACTTGCGGACAAAGGCGCATTGGGAAGGGAAGTTTGTTCATGAGTCTTTAGTTGTCGAGGGCAGAATTGGTCGCCTTAAGGGGGATTTGCTACACTATACCTGCGATTCTGTTTCGGACCATCTCAACCGCATCAACCGTTACACAACATTAGCCGCTCAAGACCTCTGGGAGAGAGGGAAACGCTCCAGTATGGCCAATTTAGTGGGCTCGCCGCCCGCGACTTTTCTGAAATCCTACATCTTTGAATCGGGTTTTCGTGACGGAATTCATGGCTGTCTTATTGCCAGTTTCGCCGGATATTACAATTTCTTGAAGTATGCCAAATTGTGGGAACTGGAGCGGAAGGCAGCCAGCAATTCGTAGGTGCGTTACACCGCGCTAACGCACCCTGCACGCTTCACTCAGCAGGTTATCGATCGATATCATGAAAGTGATGCACTTGGATTCCGGGTTGGATTGGCGTGGCGGACAACAACAAGTCTATTCATTGGTTACAGGTTTGGCGAAGCGGCAAGTGTCCCAGTTTCTGGTGCTGCGCAGGAAAGCATTACTGGCGCAACGACTCCAGGATTCTGGGATACCGCTCGAACCACTTCCCCTGCGCTTTGAGTGGGACCTTTTTTCCCTTCTCAAACTATCTCGAATCCTCCGAACCTATCAACCCGAAATTGTTCATGTCCACGACTCCCGCACCCTCGGCCTGCTAGCCTTGCTGCGAATGCTGGGTTTGCCGGCGAAAGTAATTGCGGCTAGAAGGGTAGCCTTTCCGACCAAAAAAAACCTGTTCTGGAACATGAAATACCGAAAGACTCCGTCAAAGATCGTTGCAGTTTCGAGATTTGTGCGAGACTTGCTCATCCGCTCCGGTGTAGACCCAGAGCAGATCGAGGTCGTCTACGATGGCTTTGATCTGAATTCTCTGAAGTCGAGTTTCAATCGCGAGAATGCGCGAAAAAAGCTGGGAGTCCCAGAGGAAGCCCTATTGATTGGCTGTGTTGGGCAATTTACTGCAGAAAAGGGGCATGAATTCTTAATTAGGGGATTTGCAAAAGTA